>NZ_JARAVK010000163.1:0-20747 GCF_033792765.1 Streptomyces sp. PA03-6a
CCCCCGTACCAGCCCCCGCCCGGTGGCGGCTCGCCCTACGACCAGCCGCCCCCGGGCTACGGCGGCGGCGACCCCTACGCCGGTGGCCCGTACGGCGCGGGCGAGCCCGATCCCCTGGCCGGGATGCCCCCGCTGGCGCACCGGGGGCGCAGGCTGCTCGCGCGCATCGTCGACGGGCTGATCATCGGCATCCCGGTCTACGGCCTCACCGGGCTGATCTGGGACTACGACTACAACGCCACCGGCGCGGTGTTCTCCCAGGGCGTCATCTACGCCGTGATCTACCTGGCCTACCAGGTGTTCATGCTCGCCAGGTCCGGGCAGAGCCTCGGCAAGAAGCTGCTCAAGGTGCGCGTGGGCATGCTCGCCGACGGCACCAATCCGACGACCCCGGCGGCGCTGAAGCGGGAGTCGGTCTACTCCCTGGTGCCGATCATCCCGTGCTGTGGTGAGATCTTCTGGATCATCGAAGTGCTCTGGTGCACCTGGGACAAGCCGTACCGTCAGTGCCTGCACGACAAAGCGGGGCAAACCGTGGTGGTTTCGGTGGAGTAAGGCACGCTGTGGGGTGATCGTCGCAGGGCCGTGACCATCACCGTCTATGCGCCGTCATGCCCGGCTGATTTACTCACTGCATGAGTTCGAATCAACCGCCCGGCTACGGTTACCCGCAGGGCGGCTCGGGGGGCCAGGACCCGTACGGGCAGAACCCGTACGGACAGCAGCCGCACCCCCAGGGCCAGAACCCTTACGACCAGCAGCCGTTCCCGCAGCAGCAGTCGCCCTACGCCTATCCGCAGCAGGGGCCCGGTTACGGCCAGATGCCGACGGACCCGGCCCTGGCGGGCATGCCCCCGCTGGCCGGCAGCGGCCAGCGCTTCCTCGCCCGGCTCATCGACGGCGGCATCTTCCTCGTCGCGCTCATCATCCTGATGGTCGCCACGAGCACCTCCTTCACGGACACCGGCGCGTTCCTCGGCATCGAGCTGCTCGTCTTCGCGGGCGCGTTCGCGTACGAGGGCCTGATGCTCCAGTCGACGGGTCAGACCATCGGCAAGAAGGTCATGAAGATCCGCGTCGCCAAGCTGGCCGACGGCAGCCCGCCCGGCAGTGCCGCCTGGGGCCGCGCGGCGGTCTACTCCTTCATCGGCATCGTGCCGTGCGTGGGCTCCATCCTGTCGCTGCTCAACGTCCTGTGGCACCTGTGGGACAAGCCGTACCGCCAGTGCTGGCACGACAAGGCGGCCAAGACCGTCGTCGTCCAGGCCTGACACCCGCACTGACGAAGACGACGGCCCCGGAGCGGATGCTCCGGGGCCGTCGGCGTGATCTGCGGGGGTGCGGGTTCAGCGCCGCAGCGAGTGCTCCCCCAGCCGGGGTTCGGCGGCGCCGCGGACGCGGGGTCGTGGCACCGGCTGCTGTACGGCGGGCAGTTCGCGCCTCGTGCGGCGCGTGCCGGCCGGGATCGCCGCCGTCACGGCGACCAGGACACCGAGCGTCAGTCCTGCCGCGGCGATGACCGCCACCGCGACGCCCGATCTCGCCTCGGAGAGCAGCAGCATCGCGAGGGTGGAGAGCACCACGGTCGCGGAACCGTAGGTCAGCTGGGCGGGGGTGGGACGTGGCATGGCTGATCCGTCCTCATATACGACGATTGTGGCGGAGCGTCGGCCAGGGCCGTCTTCCCGGTGGTTCAGACGTGGCACGCCAACCACCGACTCTACGGTGCGAGATGCCCGCACGGAACGCCCGGTAAGCGTGACCTAACCCACGGTGCGGAAGCACGGGGGGCGCACGGGGTCGCATCGCGATCTTCCCCGGGACGCAACGAACCTGCGGCGAAATGGAGTTGCGCAGGCCGATGTGTCCGCTATGCGCAACGGATCGGTCGCTCACCGTACTTGTCGGTCATGGCCAAGTCAAGATCTGTCTTTTCATCCGTCACTCCGGTGCAATGGCTTCACCCTAGGGAGGTCAATACATCGTGATAAGCCAACGACGGACCATCAGATCCGCCGCTCTGGCCGTGGCGATCGCCGCAATAGGCGCCACCGCCTTCCCCGTCGCGGCAGCCCAGGCCGACCCGCAGGCCGGTCGCGTCGTGCGGCACGACCCGGCGAAGGCGGAGCGCGTCGAGCACGATCTGAAGGGCCCGCTGAGCGAGCGCCAGTCCGCCCAGCGCCAGCAGGCGATCGAGCAGGTCATCTCGGGCAAGTCCAAGGTCGAGGACCGCGGTGCCTCGGATGTGGTCAAGCTCGGCAAGAACAAGTACGTCGAACTCGGGCGCGAGAAGACCGACAAGATCTTCGTGATCCTCGCCGAGTTCGGGACCAAGACCGACCCGCAGTACGGCGGTACGACCGGTCCCGCGCACAACCAGATAGCCAAGCCCGACCGCCGCAAGGACAACAGCACGGCGTGGCAGGCGGACTACAACAAGCAGCACTTCCAGGACCTGTACTTCTCCAAGGCCTCCGGCAAGGAGTCGATGGCGAAGTACTACGAGAAGCAGTCCTCCGGCCGCTACTCGGTCGCCGGCGAGGTCGCCGACTGGGTCAAGGTCGACTGGAACGAGGCCCGGTACGGCAGCAACAAGTGCGACACCTGCACCTGGAACCTCGTCGCGGACGCGGTGAACAAGTGGGTCGACGCGCGCAAGGCCGCCGGTGACTCCGCCGCCACGATCAAGGCGAAGCTGGCCGAGTACGACCAGTGGGACCGCTACGACTACGACGGCGACGGCAACTTCAACGAGTCCGACGGCTACATCGACCACTTCCAGATCGTGCACGCCGGTGAGGACGAGTCCGCCGGCGGCGGCGCCCAGGGCGAGGACGCGATCTGGGCCCACCGCTGGTACGCGTTCGGCACGGACGCCGGCGCCACCGGCCCGGCGGGCAACCTGCTCGGTGGTACCCAGATCGGCGACACCGGCGTCTGGGTCGGCGACTACACCGTCCAGCCGGAGAACGGCGGCCTCGGGGTCTTCGCCCACGAGTTCGGTCACGACCTCGGTCTGCCGGACCACTACGACACCACCAACACCGCCGAGAACTCCACCGGCTTCTGGACGCTGATGTCGTCCGGTTCCTGGCTCGGCACCGGCAAGGACACCATCGGCGACCTGCCCGGCGACATGACCGCCTGGGACAAGCTGCAGCTGGGCTGGCTGAACTACAGCACCGCCAAGGCCGGCAAGGTCGGGATCAGCACCCTCGGCGTCGCGGAGTACAACACCGCGAGGAAGCAGGGCCTGGTCGTCACGCTGCCGAAGAAGACCGTGACCACCGAGCTGGCGACCCCGGCCGAGGGCGCGAAGCAGTGGTGGAGCGGCAGCGGTGACAACCTGAGCAACACCCTCACCCGTGACGTCGACCTCACGGGCAAGACCTCGGCGAGCCTGTCCCTCAAGGGCTGGTACGACATCGAGGAGAACTACGACTACCTCTACACCGAGGTGTCCACCGACGGCGGCGCCAACTGGACCGCGATCGACGGCACCATCGGCGGCGCCCCGCTCCCGCGCGACGCCAGCGACAAGCCGGCCCTGACCGGCACCGCGGCCTCCTACCAGGACATGGTGCTCCCGCTGGACGCCTACGCGGGCACGTCGGTCAAGCTCCGCTTCCGCTACCAGTCCGACGGTGGCGTGGCCCAGAAGGGCTTCCTCGCCGACGCGATCACCCTGACCGCCGACGGGGCGACCCTGCTCAGCGACGGCGCCGAAGCCGGTGACAACGGCTGGACCGCGAACGGCTTCACGGTCAAGGGCTCCACGTTCTCCGAGGACTACGCGCAGTACTACATCGCGGAGAACCGGCAGTACGTCTCGTACGACACGACCCTGAAGGTCGGCCCCTACAACTTCGGCTGGGGTACCACCAAGGAGAACTGGGTCGAGCACTACGCGTACCAGAACGGCCTGCTGATCTGGCTGTGGGACACCTCGATGAACGACAACAACGTCAGCGCGCACCCGGGCGCCGGTCGGATCCTGCCGATCGACGCCCACCCCAAGGCGCTGAAGTGGAGCGACGGCACGCTGCAGCGCAACCGCGTGCAGTCCTACGACTCCACGTTCACCAAGGCCCGCACCGACGCCATCACCCTGCACAAGAACGGCGTCGCCACCAAGCTCCCGAGCCTGCCCGGCAACACGGTCTTCGACGACAAGAACTCCTACTGGTCCTCGGAGAACCCCACGGGCAGCGTGAAGGTGGCCCCGAGCAACACCAGCATCACGATCCTCCACGAGGCCCGGGACGGCAGCACCATCACCGTCCGGGTGGGTCCCTCCAAGAAGTGATCACGCTCCGCACGAAGTGACCTGATCGGCCCCCGTCCCCTGGTGGACGGGGGCCGATCTGCCGATCATGTGCTTATGGCCAGCGGCGGTTTCACCAGGCTTCCGAGCGGCGACGTCGTCGTGGCCCTCCGGTTGCCCTCGCCCGGCGGGGCCCCGGACGAGTACATCAGGGTCCTCGTCGTCTCGGCCAACCGCCAGCGCGCACTGACCCGCCTGCGGAACCTGGGCTTCCGGACCGTCCGTCTCGTCGGCAACATGGAGCCCCCCACGTCCGACGAGATCAACGCCGTCCTCCACCACCCCGACGGCCTCGTCTGGCGCCGCATCCCCTCGGCCCCCGCCGCCCCCTGGCAGTCCATCGCGGCGCTGCTGGGCCCGACGGTGCGCCGCTGAACCCGGGGTGCGGCCCCGGGGGCCGTCCTCCCGCCACCGGCCGTCAGGCCTGTCCGCGGACGACCGGCTTTCCGGACAGTTCGGCGCCGGCGGCGCGCAGCTCGTCCAGCGCCGACTCGGTCGTCCTCGCCATGACGCCCGCCGTCAGGTCGAGCAGCACCCGGGTGCGGAAGCCCTCCCGCACGGCGTCCAGCGCGGTCGCCCGCACGCAGTGGTCGGTGGCGATGCCGACCACGTCGACCTCCGCCACCCCGCGCTCGCGCAGCCACCGGGCCAGCCCGGTGCCGTTCTCGTCGGCACCCTCGAAGCCGCTGTACGCACCCGCGTACGCGCCCTTGTCGAAGACCGCCTCCACCGCGCCCGAGGCGACCGCCGGAGCGAAGTTGGGGTGGAAGCCGACGCCCTCGGTGCCGGCGGCGCAGTGCACCGGCCAGGTGTGGACGTAGTCGGGGTGGTCGGAGAAGTGGTCGCCGGGGGAGACGTGGTGGTCGCGAGTGGCCACGACGTGCCGGTAGCCGGCCGTGGCGTCCCCGATGAGGTCGGTGATGGCGGCGGCGACCTCGGAGCCGCCGGCGACCGCCAGGCTGCCGCCCTCGCAGAAGTCGTTCTGCACGTCCACGACGATCAGTGCGCGGTGCATGGTGGTCGGTCCCTTCCGGTCGCTGTCGCTTCGACTGTAGTGAGCGGCGGCCCTGCCGCGGCAGGGTGCCCCGGCCGATCAGTGGGTGATGTACTCGGTGTGCAGCGCCGGCTCGCCGCGCGACAGCTGGGTCGCGGACAGCGGCAGGGCGGCGCGCGCCTCGATGTGGCGGGTGCGGGCCGCGTCCAGCGGCTCCCGGTGCACGGTCTCGCCGCCCAGCACCAGCGGCACCAGCAACTGCCGGTCCGCCAGCGGTCCCGGGACCGGTCCGGTGCCGATCACCTCGGCCTCGGCGACCCCGTCGGCGTCCAGCCGCCGGGCCGCCCACTTGCGTCCGCCGATGCTGGTCTTGCCGCCCATGGACTTCTTGGCGACGGGCACCAGGGGCGCGCCCGGGTCGTCGGAGGTGGCCCGGGCGACCAGCTTGTAGACCATCGAGCAGGTCGGCTGCCCGCTGCCGGTCACCAGGGAGGTGCCGACCCCGTACGCGTCGACCGGCGCCGCGGCCAGCGAGGCGATCGCGTACTCGTCCAGGTCCGAGGTCACCACGATCCGGGTGTCCTTCGCCCCCAGGTCGTCCAGCTGCTGCCGCACCCGGTGGGCGAGCAGCAGCAGGTCCCCGGAGTCGATGCGCACCGCGCCGAGCTCGGGCCCGGCGATCTCCACGGCGGCCCGGACGGCCGTCGCCACGTCGAAGGTGTCGACCAGCAAGGTGGTGCCCCGGCCGAGCGACTCGACCTGGGCGGTGAAGGCGTCCCGCTCGTCGTCGTGGAGCAGGGTGAAGGCGTGCGCGCTGGTGCCGATGGTCGGCAGGCCGTAGCGGAACCCTGCGGCGAGGTTGCTGGAGGAGGCGAAGCCCCCGACGTAGGCGGCGCGGGAGGCCGCCACCGCCGCCAGTTCGTGGGTGCGGCGGGCGCCCATCTCCATCAGCGGGCGGCCCCCGGCGGCCACGGCCATCCGGGAGGCGGCGGCCGCGATCGCGGAGTCGTGGTTGAGGATCGACAGCACCACCGTCTCCAGCAGCACCGCCTCGGCGAAGGTGCCCTCGATCCGCATGACCGGCGAGCCGGGGAAGTACACCTCGCCCTCGGGGTAGCCGAGGACGTCGCCGCGGAAGCGGTAGCCGGCCAGCCATTCCAGCGTGGGCGCGTCCACGACGCGCTCCCGTTCCAGGAAGGCCAGGATGCGGTCGTCGAAGCGGAAGTTCTCCACGGCGTCCAGTACCCGTCCGGTGCCGCACACCACCCCGTACCGGCGCCCCTCGGGCAGCCGGCGGGTGAACACCTCGAACACCGAACGACGGTGGGCGGCGCCGCTGCGCAGCGCGGCCTGCAGCATGGTCAGCTCGTACCGGTCGGTGAACAGCGCGGTGGAGGGGACGGTGACGGGCAGCCCCAGGTCTGCAGTGCTCATGTCCGAGGATGCTACCCCCAACTCTCGTCAGAGTGACGATTTCTCGGAGGGCCGGTTTCCCTGTCGGCACGGTCTGGTGACAGCATGGGTCCCGTGAGTGTCGCCCCCGCAGAGATCGAACGGACCGAGTCGAGCGAGGCCCCCTTCGAGGTGCCGTCCCCGGACGTTCCCTGGGTGACTGTCGTCCACAACGACCCGGTCAATCTGATGAGCTACGTGACCTACGTCTTCCAGGCGTACTTCGGTTATCCGAAGGACAAGGCCACCAAACTCATGCTCGACGTGCACCACAAGGGCCGCGCCGTGGTCTCCAGCGGCACCCGCGAGGAGATGGAGCGCGACGTGCAGGCCATGCACGGCTACGGGCTGTGGGCCACCCTGACGCAGGACCGCTGAGGCCGCGAGACCACCGAGAAGACCACCGAGCCCCTGAGGGACGGCTGATACCGACATGCCCGGCTACTTCCAGACCGCTGCCGCAGGCGGCGCCGCCGTCGCGCTCGACGAGGTCGAGATCTCCATCCTGCGCAGCCTGGCCGTGCAGCTCCTGGAGCTGATCGGCCCCGGCGACGCCGCCGACGGCGCCGAACCGGCCGACCCGCTGGCCGAGCTGTTCGCCGAGGGCCCCACCCGGCCCCCGCAGGACCCGGCGCTCGCCCGGCTCTTCCCCGACGCCTACGAGGAGGAGGCGGACTCCTCGGACTTCCGCCGCTACACCGAGAACGACCTGCGCACCCGCAAGCGCGGCGACGCGCTCGCCGTCGTCCGCAGCCTCGACGCGCTGACCCCCGGCGGCGACGGGGGAGCGGTGCTCAGCCTCGACGCGGAGCAGGCGCGCCGGTGGCTCGGCACCCTCAACGACCTGCGGCTGACCATGGGGACCCGGCTGGAGGTCAGCGAGGACGAGGACAGCGAGCTGTACCGGCTGCCCGACTCCGACCCGCGCAAGCCGCTCGTCATGGCCTACCTCTGGCTCGGGGCGCTCCAGGAGAGCCTCGTGGAGACCCTCATGCCGTGATCCGGGCGGCGTCCGTTCGCTCAGACGACGCTCAATTCCGGATAACGATCACGTCACCGCAGCGGACCGCATTCCCATTCGGCGCACCTTTTGTCCGCTTCTTCCTGTGCCATGTGCCACATTTGCGCTGCGTGCCCGGCGCACACCCCGTGATACGAATCCTCGACCACCGGCCGTGACGCCACCCCTGTCACGGTCGGTCGCGTGGCCGGCTGACCCCGGCGTGCACCTCCACCATCCGGGGGGATCGGAACCCGATCCGGGCCGTCGCGGCCGGACGGGCATGGAGAAAGGCACAGCACCATGACCTCGACGCAGGTCGAGCAGTACGAATCCGGCGGCGGCGCCACGGGGGCCGCGCCGGAAGAGGGCTACAAGCGGGGACTCAGCGCCCGTCAGGTCCAGATGATCGCCATCGGCGGCGCCATCGGCACCGGCCTGTTCTACGGCTCCAGCAAGGGCATCGCCGCCATCGGGCCCAGCCTGATCGCCTGTTACACGGCCGCCGGCATCGTGATCTTCTTCATCATGCGGGCCCTCGGCGAGCTCCTCACCTACCGCCCCACCTCCGGCAGCTTCGCCGACTACGCCCGTGAGTTCTTCGGGCCGTTCGCCGGCTTCGCCACCGGCTGGTCGTACTGGGCCCTGTGGGTCACCGCCTGCATGTCCGAGGTCACCGTCGCGGGCGCCTACATCAACTTCTGGTGGCCGTCGGTCCCCGTCTGGTCCACCGCCGCGGTCGCCCTCGTGGTGCTCTTCGTCGGCAACCTCGTCTCGGTCAAGATCTTCGGCGAGCTGGAGTTCTGGTTCTCCACGATCAAGGTCACCGCGATCGTCGCGATGATCGTCATCGGCGTCGGCATCCTGACCTTCGGCTTCTCCTCCGCCGGCGACACCGCGTCCGTCACCCACCTGTGGGCCGACGGCGGCTTCGCCCCCAACGGCGCCTGGCAGGCCATGCTCGCCATGCAGGGCGTGATCTTCGCCTACCTCGGCGTCGAACTGGTCGGCATCACCGCAGGCGAGGCCGAGAACCCCAAGCAGACCCTGCGCAAGGCGATCAACACCCTGCCGGTCCGCATCGGCATCTTCTACGTCGGCACGCTGATCGTGCTGCTGTCGGTCTTCTCCTGGACCAAGTACACCTCGGGCGTCAGCCCCTTCGTCCAGGTCTTCGCCCAGGTCGGCATCCCCGGCGCCGCCGGGATCATGAACTTCGTGGTCCTCACCGCCGCCCTGTCCTCCTGCAACTCCGGCATCTACTCCACCGGCCGCATGCTGCGCGGCCTGGCCGTCAACGGCGAGGCGCCCAAGGCCGTGGCCAAGCTCAGCGACCGGCAACTCCCGCTGCCCGCGCTCGTGATGTCCACCCTCTTCATGGGCATCGGCGTCATCGTCAACGTCGTCTCCCCGGACAAGGCGTTCGTCTACATCACCTCCGTCGCGACCTGCGCCGGCCTGTGGACCTGGATCGTGATCCTCGCCGCGCACCTGCGCTACCGCGCCAAGGTCCGCGCCGGGCTGCTGCCCGCCGCCGACTTCCGGATGCCGGGCGCCCCGGTCACCAACTGGATCGCCATCGTGGCACTGCTCTCCGTCGTCGTCCTCATGGCGACCGACGCCGACACCCGCCTCGGCCTGTACGTCTGGCTCGTCTGGTCGGCCCTGCTCGGCATCGGCTACGTGGCCCTCAAGCGGCGCACCCCCCGCGACCCCGCCCTGGCCCTCGCCCAGGAGTAGTCCCGGGCCCGGCGTCTCAGCAGGTGGCCGCCGTACAGCCGTACGGCGGCCACCTTCTCTATCCTGACGACCATGCTGACCATCACCCGTGCCCTGCACGACGCACTCGTCGCCCACGCCCGCGCCGACCACCCCGACGAGGCCTGCGGCGTGATCGCGGGTCCGGCCGGCAGCGGCCGGCCCGAGCGGCACATCCCGATGCTCAACGCGGCCCGCTCGCCCACGTTCTACGAGTTCGACTCCACCGACCTGCTCAAGCTCTACCGGGAACTCGACGACCGCGACGAGGAGCCGGTGGTCATCTACCACTCCCACACCGCCACCGAGGCCTACCCCTCGCGCACCGACATCTCCTACGCCAACGAGCCCGGCGCCCACTACGTGCTGGTCTCCACCGCCGACACCGACGGCGCCGGCCCCTTCCAGTTCCGCTCGTTCCGCATCGTGGACGGCGAGGTCAGCGAGGAGCCGGTCGAGATCGTCGACCCCTCCATCTGAGACGCGACGGTCCGCATCCTGGGACACCCGTCTCTGGGGCCCGGGGGGAATCGATACGATGAGCCCATGGTTTCCCACGACGTGAGCGACACGGCGCCGGGCACGCTGCTCGTGGCGCGGCTGCACGTCGACCTGTGCCGCCTCGCCAGCGCGGCATGTACGTGCGCCTGAGCGCCGTCAGCCCGCGCAACCCCGCTTCCCGCCGTACTCACGCACCCACTGGAGCCGACGCATGGCCATCGAGGTCCGCATCCCGACCATCCTCCGCACGTACACCGACGGCGCCAAGGCCGTCGAAGGCAGCGGCAGCACCGTCGACGAACTCCTCGCCGACCTCGACACCCGCCACACCGGCATCCGCGAGCGCATCGTCGACGGCGGCGAGCTGCGGCGCTTCGTCAACGTCTACCTCAACGACGAGGACGTCCGCTTCCTGGACGGCATCGCCACCAAGCTCACCGACGGCGACAGCGTGACGATCCTCCCCGCGGTCGCCGGCGGCAGCGGCCTGCCGGCCGACCGCGTCGGCGGGCGCTGATGCGGTACGACAGCCCGCTGGCAGCCGTCGGCAACACCCCGCTGGTACGGCTGCCGCGCCTGTCACCCTCCGGCGAGGTGTCCGTCTGGGCCAAGCTGGAGGACCGCAACCCCACCGGCTCGGTCAAGGACCGCCCGGCACTGCACATGATCGAGCAGGCCGAGCGCGCCGGCCGGCTCACCCCCGGCTGCACGATCCTCGAACCCACCTCCGGCAACACCGGCATCTCGCTCGCCATGGCGGCCCGGCTCAAGGGCTACCGCATGGTCTGCGTCATGCCCGAGAACACCTCGTCCGAGCGGCGCGAACTGCTCACGATGTGGGGCGCCGAGATCATCCCCTCCCCGGCCGCCGGCGGCTCCAACACCGCCGTCCGCGTCGCCAAGGAACTGGCCGCCGAGCACCCCGACTGGGTGATGCTCTACCAGTACGGCAACCCGGACAACGCCGGCGCCCACTACGCCACGACCGGCCCGGAGATCCTGACCGACCTCCCCTCCGTCACCCACTTCGTCGCCGGGCTCGGCACCACCGGCACCCTCATGGGCGTCGGCCGCTACCTGCGCGAGAAGGTCCCCGGCGTGCAGATCGTCGCCGCCGAGCCCCGCTACGACGACCTCGTCTACGGACTGCGCAACCTCGACGAGGGCTTCATCCCCGAGCTCTACGACGAGTCCGTCCTCACCACCCGCTTCTCCGTTGGCTCCGAGGACGCCGTCCGCCGCACCCGCGAACTGCTCCAGCAGGAGGGCATCTTCGCCGGCGTCTCCACCGGAGCCGCCCTCCACGCCGCCCTCGGCGTGGCCCGCAAGGCCGAACGCGCCGGGGAGCGCGCCGACATCGTGTTCGTCGTCGCCGACGGCGGCTGGAAGTACCTGTCGACCGGCATCTACACCGCCGCGTCCACCGAGGCGGCCGTCGCCGCCCTGCACGGCCAGCTCTGGGCCTGATCCTCCCCCCACGGCGCCCTCGCCCCGCCGGACTTCCGGCGACGAGGGCGCCGTACTGGTGATTCCGCCCACAACGGGGCTCCGCAGAGGAGCACGCGCACGCCGTGCGCCTTACGCTCAAGAGCACATGGCGGGTCGCTCCCGCCCCTCCCCCCTCCCCCTGCGGAGCGGGGGCGTCGTGGCGCGCCAACGCAAGACCCCCGGAACAATCCACGGAGGTTTCTGCACATGAAGCTCACCGTCGTCGGCTGCTCGGGGTCGTTCCCGTCCGCGGAATCGGCCTGCTCGAGCTACCTCATCGAGGCCGACGGCTTCCGGCTGCTCCTCGACATGGGCAACGGCGCCCTCGGCGAGCTGCAGCGCCACTGCGGTCTGTACGACCTCGACGCCATCCTGCTGAGCCATCTGCACGCCGACCACTGCATCGACATGTGCGCCTACTTCGTCGCGCGCTACTACCGCCACGAGGGCGGCCCCGCCCACGCCATCCCCGTCTACGGGCCCGAGGGCACCGAACGGCGGCTGGCCAGCGCGTACGGGGACGTGCCCGACGAGAAGTGCATGAGCGAGGTCTTCGACTTCCGCACCCTCGAACCCGGCACCTTCCGCCTCGGCCCCTTCACCATCACCGCGGACGTCGTCAGCCACCCCGTCGAGGCGTACGGCTTCCGTGTCGAGCACGCCGGTCGCGCCATCACCTATTCGGGGGACACCGGTCCCTGCGACGCGCTGCTGACCCTCAGCGAGGGCACCGACCTCCTCCTGTGCGAGGCCTCCTTCACGCACGGCAAGGAGGACATCCCCGACCTGCACCTCAACGGCCGCGAGGCCGGCCAGTACGCGGACCGCGCGGGGGCCGGGCGACTGCTGCTCACCCACATCCCGCCGTGGACCGACCCGCGGACCAACCTCGAGCACGCCCGCGAGGTCTACGACGGCCCGGTCGAGGTGGCGAAGGCCGGCGCGGTCTACGAGGTCTGAGCGCCCCCGCCCGAAGCAGCACGAAGCCCCCGGAACCAGACCTTCGGTTCCGGGGGCTTCGTCGTGTGCCGCGCCGGGCGCTACGCCTTGACGAGGTCCTCGTTCTCCTCCTCGGGCTCGCGGCCCGGGGTGGGGAGGTTGAACTTGGTGATCGCGAAGCGGA
The DNA here is from genome assembly GCF_033792765.1 of Streptomyces sp. PA03-6a. NCBI lineage: Bacteria > Bacillati > Actinomycetota > Actinomycetes > Kitasatosporales > Streptomycetaceae > Streptomyces > Streptomyces sp. PA03-6a. The sequence goes on from NZ_JARAVK010000163.1 coordinate 12,641, forward strand.
AGACCACGTAGTAGATCACCGAGAAGACGAGTCCGATCGGGATGATCAGCCACGGCTTGGTCGACAGGTTCCAGTTGAGCAGGTAGTCGATGGCGCCGGCCGAGAACGTGAAGCCGGCATGGACACCGAAGGCCCAGGTCACGGCCATGGACAGCGCGGTGAGCACCGCGTGGATCGCGTAGAGCAGCGGTGCGATGAACATGAAGGAGAACTCGATCGGCTCGGTGACACCGGTGACGAAGGAGGTCAGCGCGAGCGAGATCATCATGCCCATGACGGCCTTGCGGCGCTCCGGACGGGCCGTGTGCGCGATGGCCAGGGCGGCGGCCGGGAGGCCGAACATCATGATCGGGAAGAAGCCGGTCATGAACTGCCCGGCACCGGGGTCGCCGGCGAAGAAGCGGCTCAGGTCGCCGTGGACGACGGTGCCCGCGGAGTTGGTGAAGTCACCCAGCTGGAACCAGGCCACCGAGTTCACGAACTGGTGCATGCCGATCGGGATCAGCGCACGGTTGATCAGACCGAACAGCGCGGCGCCGACCGAGCCGAGACCGGTCATCCACTCGCCGAAGTTGCTGATGACCTCGCCGATGGGCTCCCAGACCAGACCGAAGAACACACCGACCAGGACGCCGACGAAGGCCATGATGATGGGCACGAGGCGGCGGCCGTTGAAGAAGCCGAGCCAGTCCACCAGCTTCTTGCGGTGGTAGCGCTGCCACAGGACGGCAGCGAGCAGACCCATGATGATGCCGCCGAGCACACCGGGGTTGTTGTAGGTGGCGGGGATGTCCGCGCCGGCCTGGATCTTGGCCTCGGTGACCGGGAAGGCCTTCAGGACGTTGCTGTAGACCAGGAAGCCGACCAGTGCGGCGAGGGCGGTCGAGCCGTCGGCCTTCTTGGCGAAGCCGATGGCGACGCCGATGCAGAACAGCAGCGGCAGGTTGTCGAACACGGCGCCGCCGGCGGTGGCGAACACCGAGGCGACCTTGTCCCAGCCGAGGCCGTCCGCGCCGAAGACGTCGGGCTGGCCGAGACGGAGCAGAATGCCCGCCGCCGGCAGGACGGCGATCGGCAGCTGCAGGCTGCGGCCGACCTTCTGCAGGCCTTGGAAAAGGCCGGAGCCCCGCTTCTTCGCTGCGGGGGCCGCCGATGCGGTGGCGGTTGTCATGGGGGGTCCTCCTGGTCTAAACCACCGAATGGTGTAGACCAGTATTAACATGTAAGCGACGCGTCAAGGAAAGGCTCCTCCGGTGTGGTCTAGACCACACTCCTGAGCGTGGCGCCCCCGCTACGCCTTGACGTTGCCCTGCTCCATCTCCTCCGCGACCTCCTCAGGCTCACGCCCCGGCGTCGCCAGGTCGAACCTGGTGATCACGAAGCGGAAGAGCACGTAGTACACCGCCGCGAAGACCAGCCCGATCGGGACGATCAACCAGGGCTTCGTCGCCAGGTGCCAGTTGATGACGTAGTCGATCAGCCCCGCCGAGAAGCTGAAGCCGTCGTGCACGCCCAGCGCCCACGTCACCGCCATCGACACCCCCGTCAGCACCGCGTGGACCGCGTACAGCGCCGGCGCGATGAAGAGGAACGAGTACTCGATCGGCTCGGTGATGCCCGTCACGAACGAGGTCAGCGCCACCGACAGCATCAGGCCCCCGACCTCCTTGCGGCGGCCCGGGCGGGCGCAGTGCGTGATCGCCAGCGCGGCGGCCGGCAGGGCGAACATCATGATCGGGAAGAAGCCCGAGGTGAACTGCCCGGCCGTCGGGTCACCCGCCAGGAAACGCGTGATGTCCCCGTGCACCACCGTCCCGTCCGGCTTGGTGAAACTGCCGAACTGGAACCACACGAAGACGTTGAGGAACTGGTGCAGCCCCACCGTCAGCAGCGCCCGGTTCGCCACGCCGAAGATCCCCGCCCCGTACGAGCCCAGGTCCGTGAGCCACTGGCTGAAGGCGGTGAGCCCGGCACCGACCGGCGGCCAGACGAACACGCACAGCACCGCGAAGACGATCGCGACGAACGCCATGACGATCGGCACCAGCCGGCGCCCGTTGAAGAAGCCCAGCCAGTCCACCAGCCTCGTGCGGTGGTAGCGCTGCCAGAAGAACGCCGTCAGCAGCCCGATCACGATCCCGCCGAACACCCCCGGGTTCTGGTACGCCGCCGGAGCCGCCGCCGACGGCGTCCCCGGCGGGATGCACGCCCCGCTGATGGTGCTCGTCGCCAGGAACTCCGTCCCCGGCGGGCAGTCCTGCGGGAACTGGTGCAGCACCCCGTAGTAGACGAGGAAACCCGCGACCGCCGCTAGCGCCGTCGAACCGTCCGACTTCTTCGCCATCCCGATCGCGACACCCACCGCGAACAGCAGCGGCAGCCCCAGCGAACCGTCCAGCAGCGCCCCGCCCGCGCCGTCGAAGACCCTCGCCACGTTGTCCCAGCCCAGGCCCTTCGGGCCGAAGACGTCGTCCTGGCCCAGCCGGTTCAGGATGCCCGCCGCCGGCAGCACCGCGATCGGCAGCTGCAGACTCCGTCCCATCTTCTGCAGGCCCTGGAACAGGACACCGCTCCACTTCCGGCTCGGACGCGGGGCGGCTGCTGCGGCGGCGTCCGGACCCATGGGACTACCTCCCGGCAGGTAATGTGGTGTAGACCAGTTGCGGCACGGCTGCGTCACCCATGCATCCCCGCAAAAGCGGTCCGCCACTGCATTACGGTGTGAAATCGGACCGAACGGCCGAGACCAACCAGGAGTACAGATGGCCAGCAAGGCAGAGAAGATCGTCGCCGGGCTCGGCGGACTCGACAACATCGAAGAAGTCGAGGGCTGCATCACCCGTCTCCGCACCGAGGTCAAGGACGCCTCGCTCGTCGACGACGCCGCGCTCAAGGCCGCCGGAGCGCACGGCGTCGTCAAGATGGGCAACGCGATCCAGGTCGTCATCGGCACCGACGCCGACCCCATCGCCGCCGACATCGAGGACATGATGTGACCCGGCGCTGACCGCCGGGGCCACCCCCACCTCACCCGCAAGGGGCCCGTTCCCGGACCGGCACGGGCCCCGGGCCGCGCTACGACTAGGCTCGACGCCATGTCTCGTATCGACGGCCGCACCCCCGAAGAGCTCCGCCCCGTCACCATCCAGCGCGGCTGGAGCAAGCACGCCGAAGGATCCGTCCTCGTCTCCTTCGGCGACACCAAGGTCCTCTGCACCGCATCCGTCACCGAGGGCGTCCCCCGCTGGCGCAAGGGCAGCGGCGAAGGCTGGGTCACCGCCGAGTACGCCATGCTGCCCCGCGCCACCAACACCCGAGGCGACCGCGAGTCCGTCCGCGGCAAGATCGGCGGCCGCACCCACGAGATCTCCCGCCTCATCGGCCGCTCCCTGCGCGCCGTCATCGACTACAAGGCGCTCGGAGAGAACACCGTCGTCCTCGACTGCGACGTCCTCCAGGCCGACGGCGGCACCCGCACCGCCGCCATCACCGGCGCCTACGTCGCCCTCGCCGACGCCGTCACCTGGATGCACGGCCGCAAGATCCTCCGCGCCAAGGCCCAGCCCCTCAACGGCACCGTCAGCGCCGTCAGCGTCGGCATCATCGACGGCGTCCCCATGCTCGACCTCTGCTACGAGGAGGACGTCCGCGCCGAGACCGACATGAACGTCGTCTGCACCGGCGACGGCCGCTTCGTCGAGGTCCAGGGCACCGCCGAAGGCCAGCCCTTCGACCGCAAGGAACTCAACAGCCTCCTCGACCTCGCCGTCGCCGGCTGCGCCGAACTCGACGCGCTCCAGCGCGCCGCCCTCGCCGACCTCGAACAGATCACCAAGAACTGACAAAGAGCACGTCTGCAAAACGCAACCCGAGGACGGCGCGGTGCGTATGTAAAGGTATGCACCCACGCACCCGCCGCCTCGCGGCGCTCGCCACCGCGGCCGCCCTCGGCACCACCGTCCTCATCGGCTGCAGCGCCGTCGACGCCGTCGACAAGGCGCTCGACTGCGCCAACGTCGCAGCCCAGGTCGCCACCGACGTTCAGAACCTGCAGAACGCCGTCAGCAACGCCGGCAACAGCCCCCAGGACGCCGCCAACGCCCTCGACCAGATCGCCGACGACCTCGCCGACCTCGGCGACAAGACCGGCAACGCCGACGTCAACACCGCCGTGGGCAACCTCCAGCAGGCCGTCGAGAACGCACAGAAGGCCGCCGAGAACGGAGACGTCCCCGACATCACCCCCGTCGCCGACGCCGCATCCGAACTCTCCAAGGTCTGCACCCCCGGCTGACGGGATAATCGGACCATGCCGCACACCCGCCTGGTCCTCGCCACCCGCAACGCCCACAAGGTCGCCGAACTCCACGCCATCCTGGCCGACGCCGGACTCGGCGTGGAGCTCGTCGGCGCCGACGCCTACCCCGAGATCCCCGACGTCCGCGAAACCGGCGTCACCTTCGCCGAGAACGCCCTCCTCAAGGCCCACGCCCTCGCCCAGGCCACCGGCCTCCCCGCCGTCGCCGACGACTCCGGCCTCTGCGTCGACGTCCTCGGCGGCGCCCCCGGCATCTTCTCCGCCCGCTGGGCCGGCAAGCACGGCGACGACCGCGCCAACCTCGAACTCCTCCTCGCCCAGCTCTCCGACATCGACACCCCCCACCGCGCCGCCCACTTCATGTGCGCCGCCGCCCTCGCCCTCCCCGACGGCACCGAACGCGTCGTCGAGGGCCGCCTCCTCGGCACGCTGCGCTTCGAGCCCCACGGCGCGAACGGCTTCGGCTACGACCCGATCCTCCAGCCGCTCGGCGAGTCCCGGACCTGCGCCGAACTCACCGCGGAGGAGAAGAACGCCATCAGCCACCGCGGCCTGGCCTTCCGGGGCCTGGTGCCGGTGGTGCGGGAACTGGTGGGGTGAGTGCGTACGGACGTGGCCTGCGCATCCACTTTGGATTCGCAGGCCACGAATGGTGCGGCGGAAGGGATTCGAACCCTCAAGCCCGGTCAAGGGCCACAGATCCTAAGTCTGCTGCGTCGCCATTGCGCCACCGCCGCTAGCCGCCACCCATGGTAACGGGTGGCGGCCACGGGATCGCATACGGTTTACCGGCTCGGTGTGCGCCTGCCTCCTCGGCACCATGTGTCGGTGACGGCATGGCAGTTCGGGCAGAGCAGACGTAGGTTCTCCGCCCGGTCGTCCAGTCGGTCGCCGTTGATGTGATCCACTTCCAGAGTCATCGGCCTGCCGTGCCAGTTTTCGCCGGTGCCGCACTGTGCGCACCGGGAGGGTGTGCCGATTTCGGCGAGGGCCCTCCGCAGCAGCACGGCTTTGGTGCGGTAGCCGTCGGTGCGGGCGACCAGGATGGCGGCCGCGGGCTTCCTGGCGTTGGGTCCGTTCCTGTTGCCGTGTGCCTGCCCCAGGAAGTGGCCGGTGTCCAGTCCGTCTTCGGCCAGCCATGCGCGCAACAGCGCGCGGGTGCGGGTGTTGTCGGGCCTGTCGAGCCGCCGGAGGGTCTCGGCCACGGAAACGGAGTGCGCCACTGCCGCGCGGAGTTCTACGGACGTGGGGCGTGGGCGCTTGTGGCCTCTGCCGGAAGCGGGCCTGCGGAAATGGGAGACGTCGATGCCGAAATCACCGAACCGCTTCTCCAGGTAGCGGTGCAGCTTTCCATAGGGAGTCCTGCCGAGGAACGCCACGACCTCCTTCATGGAGTGGCACCGTGCCGCTGCCGCCTCGAGCAGTTCGCGGGTGTACGGGGTCCCGGCGCTCACCGGACCACGTCCCGGTCGCGCCGTTTGCCCCGGCCCCGGTAGGTGTCCGTCGTCGCGTGGCAGTTGGGGCACAGGAGGCGGAGATTGACCAGGCGGTTGTCCCGCCAGTTGCCGTCGAGGTGGTCGACCTCCAGGGTGAGCGGCCGTCCGCACCACACGGGCTCGGTTCCGCAGAGGGCGCAGCGTTCGGCGATCCCCCGGGCCAGCATCGCCCGCTTGAGCCGGTCACTGTGCACCCGGCGGGCTGTGTCCGCTTCCTGCCTGACCAGGATCTCGTCGTGCGACCGCCGGCCTGTGCCACGCGGCCTGGTGACGAAATGCGAGGTGTCGATGCCGAAGCCTCGGATGCGGCGGCTGATGTGTGTGTGCTGGCCTCCGACGACTTCCACTCCCAGATGGCGCAGCACCTCGTACATGTTGGCCGATGCGGCGACTGCTTCGGCGAGGAGGTCACGTGTCCAGCGGCCGCCTTCCCGCTCGAAGTGCGAGGTGTCCACACCCAGACGTCTCATCCGCTCCCGCAGGTAACCGCGGGTCGAACTCCTGGGGTCCACGCCCAGTCTCGTCAGCATCTCGGACAGCGTCCGCGAGGACGCCGCCGCCTCGGTGAGGAGTTCACGGGTGTAGGGGCTTGCGGGCACTGATATCCCCCCATGCGATCGTGTGTTGCACTTTCGCACGTTTTAACGACCCGCTTGTACGACGGTTACGCCGACCGGGATACGCCGAAGGGCGCCCGGAACGACACGTCGGGCGCCCTTCGGCGGGGAGGTGGGCTACGCGTCCTTGAGGACCTGGCGCTGGTGGCCGAGGCCGTCGATCTCGAGCTCGACGACGTCGCCGGCCCGGAGGTAGGGCTTGGGCTCGGGGCGGCCGAGGGCGACGCCGGCAGGGGTGCCGGTGTTGATGACGTCACCGGGGTAGAGGGTCATGAACTGGCTGACGTAGCGGACGACTTCGGCGACCGGGAAGATCTGGTCGGCGGTGCTGCCGTCCTGCTTGAGGTCGCCGTTGACCCACAGCCGCAGGCCCAGGGCCTGGGGGTCGGGGATCTCGTCGGCGGTGACGAGCCAGGGGCCGAGGGGGTTGAAGGTCTCGCAGTTCTTGCCCTTGTCCCACTGGCCGCCGCGTTCGATCTGGAAGGCGCGTTCGGAGACGTCGTGGGCGACGGCGTAGCCCGCGACGGCGGCGAGGGCTTCGGTGCCGTCGGCCGCGTAGCGCAGTTCGCGGCCGATGACGACGGCGAGTTCGACCTCCCAGTCGGTCTTGAGGCTGCCGCGGGGGACGAGGACGGTGTCGTCGGGGCCGACGACGGTGTCGGGGGCCTTCATGAACAGGATGGGCTCGTCGGGGACGGCGGCGCCGGTCTCGCGGGCGTGGTCGTGGTAGTTGAGGCCGATGCAGACGATCTTGCCGATGCGGCTGAGCGGGGGGCCGACGCGCAGGTCCTCGGGGTCGAGGGCGGGGAGGGTGGCGTCGGCGGCCGCGGTGCGGATGCGGGCGAGGGCGTCCGCGTCGGCGAGCAGGGGGCCGTCGATGTCGGGGGTGAGGGAGGACAGGTCGCGCAGGGTGCCGTCCTGGTCGAGCAGGGCCGGGCGTTCGGCTCCGGCGGGGCCGACTCGCAGCAGCTTCACAAGACTCTCCGGGTGTGGTCGGGGGGTGGTGGTCGTGGCCGAAGGTCGTGGCCGAGGTCATGTCCGGGGTCATGTCCGATGGGGGCGGTCATCGGAGGTCTTGGTTGATCCTCCAGCGGCGGGGGTGGCGTCCGCAACCCCTTGACCACGGTGTGGACGGTGCAGCCAGGCGCGTTCGGCGGCGGTCCAGGCGGTCGAGGTGGCGATGTAGAGCCCGGCGGCCGGGGGGACGATCGCGGCGGTGACGAGGGTGCCGAAGGAGAGCAGCGGCAGGTGCTTGGCGAGGCCCTGGGCGTCGGGGGCGGCCTTGCGGGCGCGGCGGTAGGACCAGTAGGCGACGGCGGCGACCACGAGGAGGATCGCGGCGTGGAGGGCGCCGGCGCGGTCGTCGCCGATCCGGGCGGCGGAGGAGGCGTGGTAGAGCACGAAGAAGGCGGGGAGTTGGAGGAGCGTGGGGAGCATGCCGGCGAAGGGGGAGGAGCCCTCGTCCGCGTAGAGGTCGGTCAGTGCGCGCTGGAGTTTCTGCGGGTCGCGCCCGTGCTTGTGGCGCAGTTCGGCGACGCGTGGGGCGAGGGCGGCGCGGGTCTTCTCGCCGCGGGCGGCGGCGCGGGCGAGCGGGTGGAGGGCGAGCCTGACGAGGACGGTGAACAGGACGATCGCGGCGGCTGGTGCGGCGGCGGGTCCGGTGAGGGGGGTGAGGG
>NZ_JARAVK010000164.1:0-20669 GCF_033792765.1 Streptomyces sp. PA03-6a
GTACCGGGCCCCGGCCCCCGCCCCGCGCCGCCGCGTGGCGCCCCGGCGGCCAACGCCCGGCCCGGCCGTCCCGGTCCGGCCCGCGGACCCGTCGTACCCCCGCAGCAGCGTTCGCCGCGGGACACCGAGGTCATGGCCTCCGTCCCCGCCGGCGCGTCGGCGCAGATCCAGCTCATCCCCGCTTCGGTGGACGGTGCCCTCGACGCCGCCGACGAGGCCGTCGACCTGCTGCTGGACAGCGGGCGCGCTCCGGGTGAGGTCCTGGTGCTCACCACCGGCGAGCAGCACCCCTGGGCCGCCCACGAGCTGAGCTTCGGCGAAACGTCCTACTGGGCCCAGCACGACGCCGGCGACGACGTGTTCTACGCCGCTCACGACGCCGACCGCGCCAAGGGGCGGCCCGTGGTGGTCGTGGCCGTCAACGGCGGCTCCGACGAGACCGTGGCGCGTGTCCTGCCCTCCGCGATGGCGCGGGCCGGAACCCTGCTGGTCGTCTGCGGCGACCCGCAGCGGATCAACGCGCTGCTCGGCGTCAACGCCTGATCAGCGCGCCGCCGCGCGGCGCAGGGACGGCGTCCCACTGGGACGCAGGCTCGCTGCGCCGCGGCTCGTGGCCGACCAGGAGGTGGCGTTCGGAGAACGTCCCGAACGGTCCTCGCCCTGCACCCGCCAGCCGTCTTCGGTCAGGGTGATGTACGAACCGGGGCGCAGCCCGTACAGCGAGCAGGCGTCGCGCAGTCCCCACATCCACGCACCGTCCACCTCGGTCCACCCCGCTCCGCCGTCGCGGCAGACGAGCAGGACCGCGGTGCGCACGGGCCTGCGCCGCCGCAGGTCGTCCGCGGTGACCCGGCGCAGGTGGACGAGGATCGCGTTGCGGCGTTCCCAGCCGTCGGTGACGCCGGGGCGCTGCGCGAAGGACGCGCTGGCCGTCAGCCGTTCGTCCGGGGAGTAGACCGCGACCACGGCGGTTCCCGGGGCCGGGAGGTGGCGTGTGTGGAGGTCCGTGACCACTTCGCGCGGGTTGATCAGCAGGGGGATGCCCGCGGCCGTCCATTCGGCCGGCTCGAGGGTGCGATGGCGTCCGGCACGGCGGGAGGAATTCACGGAAGCGGTTTCCGGAGCGAAGCCGATGGCCACGGTCCTCCCTTCGGGTATGCGTCCGCGACCGGGCGTGCGAGGGCATGCCGGTCGTGGGGCTCCAAGAGCCGATGCGGGGATCCAGACTCAATTGTTCCTGTCGCACACGCAGGCGGCAACGGTCATTTTGTCGACCTGTCTGTTATCTGACCCTCCGCCGCTTAGATCCCGTCTCCGTCTCACATGGTGACTACCGGTCAGCCCTGCAAGGCCAGGACCAGCGGAAACACCGCCGTAACACCGGATCGGCGAAGCAGCCGCGCGGCGACGGCCACGGTCCACCCCGTATCGGTGAAGTCGTCGACCAGCAGAACCGGTCCCGCGGCCGCGGCGAGGGCCTCGGAGAGGGCGGGTGGAACGGTGAACGCCCCGTGCAGCGCCCGCAGTCGCTGTGCGCTGTTGCTGCGCGGCACCCGCGAGGGCTCCAGGTCACCGCTGTGCGCCACCTCCCCGAGCAGCGGCATGCGGCCGATCTCGGCGATGCGCGCACCGAGCGACGCAATGAGCTGCGGCCGGGTGTGCGAGGCGACGGTGACGACGCCGACCGGCCGCTGAGGGGCGTCGGGCTCACCGCTCGCCCAGCCGCCCGGGCCCTTCGCCCAGTCCGCGAGCACCTGCACCACGGCCTGCGCCACGTCGTCCGGAACGGGGCCGTCCGTCGCGTTCTCGGCGAACAGCGGGCGGAGCCGGTTGCCCCAGCCGATGTCGGAGAGGCGTCCCAGTGCCCGTCCGGGCGCGGCCTGTTCGCCCGGCGGGATCTTCCCCTTGAGGTCGATGCCGATCGCGGGCAGACCCGTCGGCCACATCCGGCGGGGCTCGACCTCGACCCCCGGGCGCCCGAGGGCCGCCCGTGCCGCCTCCAGGGCCTCGCGGGAGACCTCCGCGGTGAACCGGGGCCCGGCGCAGTTGTCGCAGCGGCCGCAGGGGGCGGCCTCCTCGTCGTCGAGCTGACGGCGCAGGTACTCCATGCGGCACACCGAGGTCGTGGCGTACTCGCGCATCGCCTGCTGCTCGGCCTTGCGCTGCCGGTCGACCCACGCGTACCGCTCGGTGTCGTACGTCCAGGGCCGGCCCGTGGCCGTCCAGCCGCCGCGCACCCGGTGCACCGCACCGTCCACGTCGAGGACCTTGAGCATGGTCTCCAGCCGGTTGCGGCGCAGGTCCACCCGGGTCTCGAGCGCGGGCACCGACATCGGGCCCCCGGAGGCGGCCAGCGTCTCCAGGGTGCGCCGCACCTGTTCCTCACGGGGGAAGGCGAGCGAGGCGAAGTAGCGCCAGATCGCCTCGTCCTCCGGCCCGGGGAGCAGCAGCACCTCCGCGTGGTCCACACCGCGTCCGGCGCGTCCGACCTGCTGGTAGTAGGCGATGGGGGAGGAGGGCGAGCCCAGGTGCACCACGAAGCCCAGGTCCGGCTTGTCGAAGCCCATGCCGAGCGCCGAGGTGGCGATCAGCGCCTTGACCTCGTTGTTCAGCAGCGCGGACTCGGCGGCCCGGCGGTCGGCGTCCTCGGTGCGCCCCGAGTAGGCGGCGACCCGGTGACCGCGCTGCCGGAGGAAGGCGGTGACCTCCTCCGCGGCCGCCACGGTCAGGGTGTAGACGATGCCCGAGCCCGGGAGGTCGCCGATGTGGTCGGCGAGCCAGGCGAGCCGGTGGGCGGCGTCGGGCATGCGCAGCACCCCGAGCGACAGGCTCTCGCGGTCCAGCGGCCCGCGCAGCACGAGGGCACCTTCGTGGTCGCCGGTCCCCAACTGCTCGGCGACGTCGGCCGTCACGCGTGCGTTGGCGGTGGCCGTCGTGGCCAGCACCGGAACGCCCGGGGTGAGATCGGCGAGCATCGTCCGCAGCCGGCGGTAGTCGGGCCGGAAGTCATGGCCCCAGTCGGAGATGCAGTGGGCCTCGTCGACCACGAGCAGGCCGGTGGTGGAGGCCAGCTTGGGCAGCACCTGGTCCCGGAAATCGGGGTTGTTGAGCCGCTCCGGGCTCACCAGCAGGACGTCGATCTCCCCCGAGGCGACCTCGGCCTGCACCGTGTCCCATTCCTCGGGGTTGGCCGAATTGATCGTGCGGGCGCGGATCCCGGCCCGGTCGGCGGCCTCGATCTGGTTCCGCATCAGCGCCAGCAGCGGGGAGACGATCACCGTGGGACCGCTGCCCCGCTCACGGAGCAGCGCGGTGGCCACGAAGTACACGGCCGACTTGCCCCAGCCCGTGCGCTGGACCACCAGGGCGCGGCGGCCGTGCGCGACCAGCGCCTCGACGGCACGCCACTGGTCCTCGCGCAGGCGGGCGGTGCCCGTCGGGTCCCCGACGAGCCGGCTGAGGATCGTGTCGGCGGCGGTGCGCAGTGCGGTGGTCATGCCCCCATGCAACCCGATGGCACCGACACCGCGCCAACCGTGGGGAGGCGGCCTGTGGACAACCCGCCTCGCATAATTGTGATGATATGCGTGAGTTATCCACAGGTTTTGGAGGGGTCTGGCGGAGATCCACGGCGTACGGGACCTTCGGATCATGACTCAGCACACCGAATCCCCCCGTCCCTCGGACGACCCGAAGGTCACGCTGCGCAGCCCGGCCGAACTCGCCGCCGCGCTCCCCTACCTGTGCGGCTTCCACCCCGACGACAGCATTCTGATGATCGCCCTGCACGGCGAACACGGCCGTTTCGGCGGCCGGGCCCGGCTCGGCATCCCACGGGACGCCGCCGAGTGGCCCGGCGCCGCCCAGCAGTTGGCGGAGTGCCTCGTGAACGGCAGCGAGCAGCGCGGCGCGCGGCCGGACGCGATCGTGCTCTTCCTCGTCCAGGAGCCCGCTCCCGGCGAGGACCCCCACCGGGTCATGGAACGGCTGCGCCCGCTGGCGCAGCGGCTGCGGATCGCCTGCGGCACGCTCGACATCCCCGTCGTCGAGGCGCTGTGCGTCGCCGCCGGCCGCTGGTGGTCGTACTGCTGCCCGGACACGGAGCGGTTCCCGCGTGAGGGCATCGGGATCACGTGGTCCGGCGATTCCGTGATGGCCGCGGCGGCCGCCTACGCGGGCCTGCGGATCAGCGGCTCCCTCAAGGAGATGGAGGAGCGCCTCACCCCGCCGCCGCCCGGCGCACCGGCCTCCGCGGCCCGCGGGGACGCCCTGGACGCGGCGGCCGCCGCACTGGTCCCCCGCATGCTGGAGCGTGACGACTCCGAAGAGGTGCGGCGCACCACCCTGCGGCTGCTGCGGGAGGCGCTCGACCGCTTCCGGGCCGCCACCCCGGTGGGGGACGGACCGGAGGCCGACCACGGCGACGACGCCCTGCTGGACGACGACGAGGCCGCCACGATGATCCTCGGCCTGCAGGACCGCACCACCCGCGACGAGGCCGCCGAGTGGATGGACCCGCCGCACACCGACCCTGCGGTGCGCCTGTGGCGGGCGCTCGCCCGGCGCTGCGTCGAGCCGTACCACGAGCACGCCGCCGCGCCCCTGACCCTCGCCGGCTGGGTGGCCTGGTCCGCCGGGGACGAGGCGGCGGCGCGCGTGGCCTTCGGCCGCGCCCTGCACCTCGCCCCCGACTACACCTTCGCCCGGCTGCTCCACGCCGCCGTCAACAACGGCCTCTCACCGGAGCCGCTCCGACGCTACCTGCGGCGGCAGAGCATCGCACGGGCCCGCCGGGCAGCGCTCCTCACAGCTCGCCGTGGGCCAGCCGGATCAGCCGGTCGAGGACCCGGCCGCCGCTCACCCGGAGCCCGTCGTGCTCGTACTCGTCGGTGACCCAGGTGCGCAGGCCGCGGACCGAGCGTGCGGTGGCGAGCGAGTCGGCCGTGTCCACGTACATGTCGTCGTGGTAGACGGCCGCCGCCACCGGCACCTCGTTCCGCGCCAGCTGATCCGGGTCGTACAGGTCGGGCCACTCCTCGTGCTGCGCGAGGTGGTGCGCCGTCTCGCGCAGCGGCGCCAGTGCCGGGTCCGTGGCGAACATCCAGGGGTAGATCATTTCGCCGGTCAGCAGGACCGGCGCGTCGTCCGCCAGCGGCTTGTCGACGTCGAACTGCGGGAACTCGGCCCGGACCGACTCGGCGGCCCAGCCGGTGGCCCGCGGCGAGACCGAACGCTGGCCGTAGATCGACTCGTGCAGCACCGCGTAGAGCGGATTGCCCGCGAACGACAGATGGCCCTGGACCTCGGCGAGGAAGGAGTCGGAGAGCTGGAGGCCGGATCCTCCGGTCACGAAGGCGTCCTCGAGCAGGTAGTGCAGCGTGTGCGAGCCGGTGCCCGTACCGAGCAGCATCCCGGTGGTCTGGAAGGCCTCCGCGGTCAGCAGCCCGCCGCCCGGGAGCCTGACCTCGCGCTCGCGCAGGTGCCGCACGATCGCGCGGACGGTCTCGACGTCCTCCGGGTAACGCGCGTAGTGCGCCGCGGCCTTCCGCTCCACACGGGGGTAGGCAGCCCGGTAGACGTCCTCGGCCGTGCTGCGCAGGCCGGCCAGCCCGCCGGTCACGAAGGCCTCGCGGACGCCCTCGGGGGCGAAGGACAGGTAGGTGAGCGTGCAGAAGCCGCCGTAACTCTGGCCGAGCAGGCTCCACTGGCCGTCCTCGCCGAGCAGCTCACGGCGGATCAGCTCGCAGTCGCGGACGATCGAGTCGGCCCGGAAGTGCTCCAGATAACGGGCCTGGGCGGAGGCGTCCCCGCGCAGCGGCAGGGTCTGCCGGTTCGCCGGGGTGGAAAGGCCGGTGCCCCGCTGGTCGAGCAGCAGCACCCGGTAGTCGTCCAGCGCCCGGGTGAGCCAGCCGTCGCGGCCCAGCGGCCGCGGCGACCGGCCGCCCGGCCCGCCCTGCAGGAACAGCAGCCAGGGCAGCGGATCTCGTTCCTTCCCGGCGGCCACGACCTCGCGTGCGTACACCTCGATCCGTTCACCGCCGGGGTCCGCGTGGTCGAGCGGCACCTGGAAGGTGTGGTCGGTGATGACGGTTCCCGGCTGACGGTAGACGGCCATGGCTCTCTTTCCGGTGATACGGAGGGCTTCCCGATCAGGAACGGTAGACGGCGCGTGACCCGAGTGCCCACACGGCCGTTCTCGTGGGTAGTGGCGGCAGCGCCCGAGCGACCGTTCGACGAGGAGGTGGCATGAGCCCGCAGCCGGTCAACCGGCCGCCCCGGCAGGACCGGGGGCCGCAGCCGGTGCACGACGCCGTGATGTGCGTCGCGGCCCCGGCCCTCGCGGTCTCGCCGGAGCACGGACAACTGGACGGAAGCGGTCTCGCCGGCTTCTACCAGGGCGGCCGCCGGGTCCTGGCCCGCTGCGAGCTGCGCATCGCAGGGGCGCCACCGGTCCCCGTGCAGGGCGGGCTCGTCACGGCGGGGCGGGCGCGGTTCACCTCCGTCGCCCGCGTTCCCGGCGACACCGCACCCGACCCGGCCCTCACCGTCGAGAGGCTCCGCACGGCCGGGGGCACCGAGCGCATCACGGTCCACAACACCGGTTCCCGCGCCCTGCGCATCCCGTTCGAGGTGGCGCTGGCGACCGACCTCGCCGAGCTGGCGGCGATCGCGGCCGGATCCTCCGGGCCTGAACTGCAGCCCAGCGTCTGCGACGCGGGGCTGCTGTGGTCGGCGGAGGGCCTGCGGGCCCGGGTGACCGCCGTGCCGGCACCCGAGAGCGCCATGGCCTCCGCCGGGCTGCTGTGCTGGGAGCTGGCCCTGCCCTCCGGGGCGTCCCGCACGATCGAGCTGCGCGTGACGCTGGAGCCCGCGGCGGCCGGCGTGAACGGCGGATCCGCCCCCGCAGTCCCCGTGCCCTGGTCGGCCCCGGAGATCCGCGGCGCCGACGGCCGGGCGGAGACGCTGTTGCGCGCCGCCCTCGACGACCTGCGGGCGCTGCTGCTGCGCGACCCGGGCCACCCGCTGGACGTCCATGTGGCGGCGGGCGCCCCCTGGCGGCTCGGTCCCGCCCCGGCCGACGCCCTGTGGGCGGCCCGCATGCTGCTGCCGCTCGGCACCCGCCTGGCGGCCGGCACCCTGCGGGCGTTCGCCCGCCGTCAGGACCCGGAGACCGGCGGCCTGCCTGGGCCGTTGCGCCATGCCGGTCCGCATCTGCCGCCCACCTGTTCCGGAGTGGAGGCGGGGCTGCTCTTCGTCACGCTGCTCGCCGAGGCACGCCGGTGGGGACTTCCGGAGCGGGACACCGAACAGCTGCTGCCGGCCGCCGAGCGCAGTCTGTGGTGGCTGCGGTCCGTCGCGGGTGAGGGCGGATACGTCCCCGACCCCGCGCCGGGCGGCCCGCTGCGTTGCGACGTGCAGGCACACGCCCACCGGGCCATGCTGCACGGCGCCGATCTGCTCCAGGCCCACGGACGCCCGGGCGCCGAGGAATGGCGGGAGCGGGCCGAGGCGCTGCGCCGGAGGTTCCGGGAGGACTTCTGGCTTGACGACCTGGCCGGCGGGAGCCCGGCCGCCGCGCTCACCCCTGACGGCAGACCCGTGCCCCACCTGGGCTCGGCAGCCGCCCATCTGCTCGACACCGGTCTGCTGGGCGGCTGCGAGCTCGCCCCCGGTCTGCTGGACAAGGTGCAGACGGAGCAGCTCGCCCGCCTCCTGGCGGCCCCGGAACTCGACTCGGGATGGGGGCTGCGCACACTGTCCGCCAAGGCCCCCGGCTACAACCCCTTCGGCCACCGCGGCGGAGCGGTACGCGTCCACGAGACGGCCGTCGCGGTCGCCGGGCTGGCGGCCGCCGGCCACGAGCGAGAAGCCTCGGCGCTCCTCCTGGGCGTGCTGGACGCAGCCGGTGCCTTCGGCCACCGGTTGCCCGAGATGTACGCGGGGGAGCAGCGCGACGACTCCCGTCGTCCCGCCCCGCACCCGACGGCCTCGCGGCCCGCCGCGGTGGCCGCGGCCGGGGCCGTCCACCTGCTGATGGCCCTCGCCGGGATCCGCCCCGACGCCCCCGAACGCATGGTGGCCGTACGCCCTCTGGTCACCGCCCCGCTCGGCGACCTCGGCCTCACCGGGTTGCGGGTGGCCGAGGAGCCCTTCGCGCTGCGGATCGGCGCGTCCGGTACGGCCGTGATCGAGGAGGCGGCTCCGGGACTTCAGCTCGGTGCCTGAACCCGCCGGCGGCACCGGGCGCCGCCCCGGCGCCGTGACGTCGAACAACAGGCCGAAAGCGGGTCGCGTCATCCCGCCAACCTGCTGTTTATCGTCAGGCAGACGACTATGATCGCGGGCATGGCGCCCTACGACCCGTCAGCTTTCCCGCCCTTCGCCGTCACTGTCGATCTCGTCGTGCTCACAGTGCGCAGCCACGCCCTGTGCGCCCTCGCGGTCCGCCGCGGTGAGCCGCCCTACCAGGGCCGGTGGGCGCTGCCCGGCGGCTTCGTACGCGGCGACGAGGACCTGTCCGGGGCGGCCGCCCGCGAACTGGAGGAGGAGACCGGACTGCGCGCGGGCAGCGGGGTCCACCTCGAGCAGCTGGCCACCTACGGCGATCCCAAGCGCGACCCTCGCATGCGCGTGGTCAGCGTCGCCCACCTCGTGCTCGCCCCGGACCTGCCCGCGCCCCGCGCCGGCGGCGACGCCCGCAGCGCCCGATGGGCCCCGGTCGAGGAACTGCTGCGCAACGGCGAGGAGGGTGCCCTCGCCTTCGACCACACGCGCATCCTGGCCGACGGCGTGGAGCGCGCCCGCTCCAAACTGGAGTACTCGGCTCTGGCCACCGCCTTCTGCCCGCCCGAGTTCACCGTCGGCGAGCTGCGCCGGGTCTACGAGGCGGTGTGGGGCGTCGCCCTGGACCCGCGCAACTTCCACCGCAAGGTGACGGGGACGGTCGGTTTCCTCGTCCCCAGCGGCGGCACCACGACCCGTCAGGGCGGCCGCCCCGCGCAGTTGTTCCGCGCGGGTGGTGCAACCATCCTCAATCCGCCGATGTTGCGACCAGAGGTGTAAATTCCGGGCCATTTGCGCGTTATGGTGCAATGGTGATCCAGGCCATCGGATTGACCAGCGCGTCCCGGGGCGAAGAGCCCCCCGCCGTCGACGACCTCAGCTTCGACGCCCGTCCCGGCGAGATCACCGTCCTGCTCGGCGACGGCGGCGCCGGCAAGTCCACCGTCCTGCGGCTGATGCTCGAACTCGAACCGGGCCGCGGCATCACGCTGTTCGGCGGGCGCCCCCTGCACCGCCACACCCATCCGGCCAACGCGGTGGGCGTGCTGCTCGGTGAGGTCCCCGGCCACCCCTCCCGGACCGCGCGCGGCCACCTGCGCATGCTCGCAGCCGCGGCCGGGGCCCCCGCCGAACGCGCCGACCAGGTCCTGGAGATCGTGGGCCTGCGTGAAACGGCCGGACGCCGCCTGTCGACCTTCTCCCTCGGGATGGACCGCCGCCTGGGTGTGGCCGCGGCGCTCCTCGGAGACCCTCCCGCGCTGCTCCTGGACGATCCCGCCCAAGGGCTCTCCCCGCACGACACCGCCTGGTTGTACGGCCTGCTCAAGGCGTACGCGGCGCGCGGCGGCGCCGTCGTGGTCACCTGCGCCGACCCCAAGGCGGCGGGCCGGCTCGGCGACCGCGTCGTCACCCTCGACAAGGGCCGGCTCGTCGCCGACCAGTCCGCCCACGAGTTCGGCCGCCGCCGGCTGCGCCCGTACGTGGCCGTCCACTCGCCCCAGGCCGAACGCCTGGGCCTGCTGCTGACCGACGACGGGACCGAGATCACCCACGAGAGCGGCAGCCGCATCCGCGTGCACGGCGCGACCACCGCCCAGGTCGGCGAAACCGCCTTCCGCAACGGCATCCTGCTGCACCGCCTCGCGGACGAGGTCGCCGACACCGGTGTTCCGGAGGGTCCCCTCGGCGACCGCGACCGGCCCGCCGTGCCCCTGGCGGCCGCGCGCGCCGCTGTGCCGCCCGCCGGTCCCGCCCGGCCCGTCCGTTACGAACTGCGCCGCCTCACCGGCGTCCGCGGCCCCTGGCTCGTCGCACTGGTCTCCGTCCTGGCCTCGGGACTGGCCACCCTGGCGCTGCTGCGCACCGGGCACGACGCCTTCTCCCTGCGCCTGCTGACCGGCTGGTCGCACTCCCTGCCCCTGCCGCCCGCCGCATTGGGCGGCGGGCTCCTCGGCGCGCTCGCCTACGGCCAGGAGTTCCGCTATCCCGCGCTGGCACCCGCGCACGCGCCCGTGCCCCGTCAACTGCGTCTGCTGCTCGCCAAACTCGTCGTCAACGGGTCGGCGGCGGCGCTGATCGCCCTCCTGGGGACGGGGCTCAGCCTGGTCGTGATGCGCCTGGAGTTCGGGGCGGGCGGACTGCCCGCGCCGTTCGCGCTGGCCTCCACCACGGCGGCCTCGGTCGCCCTCGTGCTCGTCTGCTGCTGGGCCGGGGTGCTGGCGGCCGGGGTGTTCCGCACCACCGCGCTCGGGCTGGCCGGTGTCCTCGCGGTTCCGCTGCTGGTCGCGCCGGTGGTGAGGCGGGCGGCGTCCGCCCCGGCGATCGACGTGGTCCGCATGGCGACCCAACCGGTGCGCTATTCCTTCGTCTTGTCGCTCTTCGCTCTCTTGTGTGCCTATGCGGCAACGGTCTTGCGCCGGAGAAACCCCATTTCCTTCCGATAAAGCGTCAATTATCAGGTGATGAGTGCTCACCCTTTCGTGTGCTTTTCAGGAAAGCCCTCAAGGCCTCCCGCGCCATCGCCGACAAATGATGCGTGAGTACCCTTGCGCACACCATGATGACCGCGGCCCGCCCCGCCGACCCGAGTCTCGGCGGCGGGGACATCGACCGCTATCCGTACGCCGACGCCCCCGTCGGCCTCGACCGCCCCGGCCCCGCACCCTCCTGGGACGGCGGCGACACCGACATGGGCCGGGTCGGCCGTCGCGCCGCCGGGAGCCGTGGCCGCGGGCTGCACGGCCAACTCGTCCAGCAACTCGGCCAGATGATCGTCTCCGGCGATCTCGGGGCCGACCGCCCGCTCGTCCCCGAGGAGATCGGCCAGCGTTTCGAGGTCTCCCGCACCGTCGTCCGCGAGTCGCTGCGGGTGCTGGAGGCCAAGGGCCTCGTCAGCGCCCGGCCCAACGTCGGCACCCGGGTCCGCCCGGTCAGCGACTGGAACCTGCTCGACCCCGACATCATCGAATGGCGGGCCTTCGGCCCGCAGCGCGACGACCAGCGCCGGGAGCTGTTCGAACTGCGCTGGACGATCGAGCCCCTCGCCGCGCGCCTCGCGGCGGGTCACGGCCGGGAGGACGTCCAGCAGCGCCTCGTCGACATGACCGACATCATGTCCCACGCCGTGGGACAGGGTGACGGCCTCACCTTCTCCCGGGCGGACGCGGAGTTCCACGCCCTGCTGCTGCAGGTCGCGGGCAACCGGATGCTGGAGCACCTCTCCGGCATCGTCTCCTCCGCCCTGCAGGTCTCCGGCGGCCCCGTCACCGGCTGCGAGCGCCCCGGTGAACACTCGGTGGCCCTGCACACGCGGGTCGTCGAGGCGCTGGCCGCCTCCGACGGTGCCGAGGCGGAGACCGCCATGCGCCAGCTGCTCGCCGCCCACCCCGACCCGGGTGCCGGCGGCTCGACGGACCACGTCGTCCCCGCCCCCCGGGAGCACTGACCGCTCCCGGGCAGCACGAGACGGCACCGACTTCCGCCGCCGGCCCACGCCCTCCGGGCCCGGCGGCGGAGCCGTCCGCCATGTTTGACGCCCGCATCCGACCGGGCATGGTCGTGGCGTGCAGGGGAGTGTCCCGCTATCGACGGTTTGGTGCCGATCCGGGGTGTGACCCGGCCCACGTACGGCCGGGCGTAACGCTCTCGGCGGCAGCGCGATGAGCTTAGAGGTGGCGGCCGTGCGAGGAATATCCGCGACGAACATGACGCTGAGTTGCTGAGCGGTTCCCACCGTAGTCGTTTTCCATCGTTCCGAGAGGTTGTTCGTGTCGGCCAGCACATCCCGTACGCTCCCGCCGGAGATCGCCGAGTCCGAGTCTCTGATGGCGCTCATCGAGCGGGGTAAGGCTCAGGGTCAGATCGCCGGCGACGACGTGCGCCGAGCCTTCGAAGCGGACCAGATCCCGGCAACCCAGTGGAAGAACGTTCTGCGCAGCCTCAACCAGGTCCTCGACGAGGAGGGTGTGACGCTGATGGTGAGTGCCGCCGAGGCGCCCAAGCGCACCCGTAAGAGCGTCGCAGCCAAGAGCCCGGCGAAGCGTACTGCCACCAAGACCGTCGCCACCAAGGCCGCCCCGGTCAAGAAGACCGTCGCTGCCAAGACCACCGCGGCCCCCGCCCCCACCATGGCGGCGGAGCCCGTGGCGGAGCCGGAGGACGATGCCGTGGCATCCGCGAAGAAGGCCGTCGCCAAGAAGACTGCGGCGAAGAAGACCACCGCGACCGCCAAGAAGACCGCGGCGAAGAAGACCACCGCGACCAAGACCAAGAAGGACGACGAGCTCGTCGAGGGCGAGGAGCTCATCGAGGACGCCGCCCCCGGCAAGGACGAGGACGTCCCGGCCGAGGCCGAGGCGGAGAGCTTCGTGCTGTCCGACGAGGACGAGGACGACGCGCCCGCGCAGCAGGTCGCCGCGGCCGGCGCCACCGCCGACCCGGTGAAGGACTACCTCAAGCAGATCGGCAAGGTCCCGCTGCTCAACGCCGAGCAGGAGGTGGAGCTCGCCAAGCGCATCGAGGCCGGTCTGTTCGCCGAGGACAAGCTGGCCCAGGCCGACAAGCTCGCCCCCAAGCTCAAGCGCGAGCTGGAGATCATCGCCGAGGACGGCCGCTGGGCCAAGAACCACCTCCTGGAGGCCAACCTCCGTCTGGTGGTCTCGCTGGCCAAGCGCTACACCGGCCGCGGCATGCTCTTCCTGGACCTGATCCAGGAGGGCAACCTCGGTCTGATCCGTGCGGTCGAGAAGTTCGACTACACCAAGGGCTTCAAGTTCTCGACATACGCGACCTGGTGGATCCGCCAGGCGATCACCCGCGCGATGGCCGACCAGGCCCGCACCATCCGCATCCCGGTGCACATGGTCGAGGTCATCAACAAGCTGGCCCGCGTCCAGCGCCAGATGCTCCAGGACCTGGGCCGCGAGCCCACCCCGGAGGAGCTGGCCAAGGAACTCGACATGACCCCGGAGAAGGTCATCGAGGTCCAGAAGTACGGCCGCGAGCCCATCTCGCTGCACACCCCGCTCGGCGAGGACGGCGACAGCGAGTTCGGTGACCTCATCGAGGACTCCGAGGCCGTCGTGCCGGCCGACGCGGTCAGCTTCACGCTGCTGCAGGAGCAGCTGCACTCGGTGCTCGACACGCTCAGTGAGCGCGAGGCGGGCGTGGTCTCCATGCGCTTCGGCCTCACCGACGGCCAGCCGAAGACGCTGGACGAGATCGGCAAGGTGTACGGGGTCACCCGTGAGCGCATCCGCCAGATCGAGTCCAAGACCATGTCCAAGCTGCGTCATCCCTCGCGTTCCCAGGTGCTCCGCGACTATCTTGACTGATCGCACCTGCTAGAACCGCCCCTGACCATTGCGTTCGTCGGTCAGGGGCGGTTTCATGTCTAAGCACAGAAGCGCTAACCCAGATATCGCGCTTCCACCGCCGTGCTTGGGGGGACCGTGACACCAGACGACCTGCTGGCCCTGCTCGACTCCTGGCTCCTGAACCTGCGAGCCGAGCGCAAGAGCGACCAGACCGTGAAGACCTACGGTGACGGAGTGCGAGCGTTCATCCGCTGGGCCGAAGAGGAAGACGTCCAGCTCGAGCTGAAGAAGCACACCGTCAACGCGTTCATCGTCGCCCTCCTGGACCGCAAGGCCTCCGACGCCACCGCCCGCTCCCGCCAGCTGTCCCTCCGGCGGTTCTCCGCCTGGCTGGCCGCCGAGGGAGAGATCCCGACCGACGACTTGGCCGGCCTGAAGCCACCGAAACTCGATAGCAAAGTTGTCCCTGAGCTATCCGAGGATCAGCTCAAGCTCCTCGTCGCGGCCTGCAAGGGCAACGACCTGCGGGACCGGAGGGACGAGGCGATCATCCGCCTGATGATCGAGACCGGCGCCCGGGCCGGGGAGGTCGTCGCGATGGAGACCGGCGACATCAACCTCAAGGAGGGCACCGCGGTGGTCCGCCGCGGCAAGGGAGGCAAGGGCCGCACCGTGCCAATCGGCCCGCAGACCTGCCGGGCCATCGACCGCTACCTCCGCACCAGGCGCGCCCACCGCCTCGCGGCGACGCCCGTGCTGTGGCTGGGGGACCGGGGCAAGGGCTTCTCGTACTACGCCCTGTACGACACCCTCGTGTGGCGCGGGGAAGTCGCCGGGATCGAGGACTTCCACCCGCACGTGCTGCGGCACACGGCAGCCGGACGCTGGCTGGCCAAGGGCGGCTCTGAGGGCGGGCTCATGGCGATGGCGGGGTGGTCACGCCGCGACATGATCGACCGATACACGAAGGCCAGCTCGGAGAAGCGAGCCGCGGACGAGGCGCGGCGGCTGCAGCTGGGGGATTTGTAGCTAGGGGCAGCGGACGGGCCGGCCAGTGTGTGGGTGCCGGCCCTGCCCGATGCGTCCTTCAGGTGCCAGCGGGGTGGCTTACCTGGTGCATCCCGCTCAACCTCGGGATGCTGGCCCGCAGGAGGGTGAGGGCCTGGCCCTCGGTGAGCCTGCGGGGGTTGTACGCCATGCGGATCGTGGACCCGAAGTCCTTGAAGACCATCAACTGGCCAGGGTCAAGGACATCCCCCTCTTCGACGATCACACTGGTCACGCGAGACCCCCTTGTCCACGCTGCGCGATTCAAGGCACACTTAAATCGCACACACGTTCGGTCGTGGCGAGGTGGGATCACTCTACGTCTTCACACGGCTATCACATAGTGAAACCAGAGAATCCGCTTGACCGAATATTGTCCCCCGGAAGACTCATTACACCCCAGGAGGGTTGCAGTCTGCCCGTCAGCTTTGCTCTTCGTCCCACCTGTCCAGGTACGACCGGGACGCGAGTGTGTCCGCTTCGGTCTCGGGGTCATGCAGGACGACGCCGCCACCGAGCTCGGTCGCGATGTAACCGGTGTACTGAAGGGCGGCCGCACGCGCTGCCCGCTCCGGGGGGACGCCAACGCCGGCCGCCACCGCGCGGACGAGCTCCGGTGAGATCTTGACGTCGACTCCCCGGGCGATCTTCCAGACCGTGTCCTTCGCCGGCCGGTAGCCCGTGACCGGGTCGACGGCGCGCTCGCCAACCTGACGCCACGTCATACCCGTTGCTGTGACGCGATCGGACACGAGCTGAGTCAGTGTCTCTGGCTGCGTTTCCGCTGGCTGCGTCATCGAGAGCTCCATAACCGGCTGGGGGGTTCGGACGTGTCGGCGTCGCCCGGTGGCAGATTACCCCCCAGACACGCTGCCATTGTCCACGAACGTATCCACGTTCGACTATGCGACCTGGGAAAAGCGTCCGGAAACTGACTAGTAGCTGGGACAAGTGAGGTTTACGCCTCCGAATGCTGGACGCCGCCACGTCTTCTGTGCTTAGCTGTCTACGTCTACAGACGCGGACAGCGCGGGGATGTACATGGACTACGAACTGAACGACGGCCACCTCCTAAGACGGCTCATGAGATGCCCCGACAAGGGAGGGACCCGCCACACGGTGCGCAGCCTGGCTGACGCGACTGGCCTCAGCAAAAGCAAGATCAGCAACATGCTCAACGACCGCTCAAAGAAGGTCCCCGAAGGCGCGGCAGACGCCACCGCGGAGGCCGTCGGCGAGCAACGCAAGGCTCTTTTCACGCCAATCGCGTCTACGTCTACGGACGCAGACAACGAGGAAGGACCCCCCACATGAGCCCCGAGGAGCGCCAGGCAAGGGCCGAGCTCGGAGCCCGAGTCAGCTGGGCCAACACGATCGACCGGACCGCCCGCACCGAGGCAGCCCGCCGCGCGAAGGAAGAGAAGTACTTCGCCCAGGCCCGCGAGATGCACCCCGACGCGACCGACGAGCAGGTCGCCCAGGTCGCGGAGCAGCTCAAGGAAGCGGCGATGGCCCGCATGCGGCTCGCCGCGGCGACGGCCCGCCGCAAGAAGGCGGAGCGCAACAAGCAGCCGGCCTAACCAGCCGGCCTCCCCCCCACAGCAGGAGGGGCCGCCCCGGAAGGCACTCCGGATGCGACCCCACACGGATCACCTCAGCACCTAAGAGACGGAGGCTCACCGTGAGCCATCAGGTTACCGGCCTCGCCCCGCTGTTCCGAAGCGCGGCGTACCTCATCGCCGCCAACGGGCACCACCAGGGCGACTACATCCCCGACCCGTTCAACCGGGTCCTCCACAAGCTGCCGCACGAGCGGCCCATGTCGATGGTGGCGGCGCTGCGTTGCGCCGAGCAGGGCCACCCGCAGCGCTTCGGCCCCAAGTCGACGGCCGCGATCGAGTTCCTCGCCGACCGGCTGCCCGTCAACGACGAGCCCCCGTACTGGCGCGACGAGATGAGCCTGGAGTGCCACGTCGCCTCGTGGGGTGACGTCGTCGGCCGCACGGTCGACGAGGTCGTCGAGCAGCTGCTCCTCGCGGCGCAGGCCGCCGACGCCGCGCACGCCGCGGTGGTGCCGGTGCACCTGGTCACTTCGGATGGCACGGAGTGGGAGCTGTCGTCGATTCCGGCGGAGGGTGAGCCGCAGTACGTGCTGGCGGGTGTGCAAGACGCGCCGCCGGCGGTGTTCGCGGGTCTGGGTGAGCTGGCGTCGCGGTTCGGTGCGGTGCTGGGCGGTGTCGCATGAGCCAGCCGCCGACCGTGACGCGCAACCAGGACGACATCGTCGCCCGCGCCGAGGCCTCCGACGACATCTTCGGCTGGGCGCAGGAAGTCCTCCTCGCGTACGTCGACTACGACCACGCCCGGCCCTTCCTGCACGACGGCGTCACCGAGGCGCAGTGGGCCGAGTACGCCGAGGACCCGGCGAAGGTGCGGGACGCGGCGCACGCTTACTACGTCTTCGCCCTCGGGAAGATCGAGGACGAGCGGGGGATCTCCGCCGAGCGGTCCGTGATCAAGCTGCGTGAGTACGCGTGGCTGATGGGTCTGGACGACGTGGTCGCTGCGATGGACGCGGCGGAGTACGCGCCCTACGGAACGCCGAAGGTGGAGGCGTTCGCCGCCGGCCTCGGCTTCACGCCGGATGGTGTGGCGTGAGCGCGTCGCTGAGTCCGGAGCGGCTCGCTGAGATTCGTGCCTCTGTGGCAAGGGCTCCGCATCCGGCGCCGGGTACGTGGGCGGCTGGCCTGCGGGAGTTGCTCGCCGAGGTCGACCGGCTGACGGTGCGTGTCGCTGAGCTGCAGACGCCGTGCGCCCCGCGCATCTGCGAGTGCGGCCATTCCCACCTCGCCCACACCATCCCGACGCCCCACTCGTGCTTCGCCTTCGGCCAGACCTGCCCGTGCCAGCAGTACCGGCAGCTCCCGCCCGATGAGGCCGTCGCTCAGGTCCGCAGGAACCTCCGCGCCGCCGAGGCCGGTGAGCAGCGATGACGACCTGGACCCCGCCCGGCACCGTCCGTCGGCACGTCCGCCACTACCGCGCGCAGGCCTGGCGCCTCATGCACCCGCGCCGCTTCCACGAGGCCGAACTCCTCGCCCAGCGGCACCAGCTCGAGGACCCCGCCGAGCCGCCGCTCGCCTGCCCCGGCCCGCCGATGGGCGGTGCCTCATGAGCGACCTCACCTGGCTCGCCGCCACCACGTCCGTGCCCCTCGCCTGGCTCGTGGTCTGCGCTGCGATGAACCACCGCGAGACCGCCGCCGCCGCCATGCCGCTCGTGACCGACCCCGGCGCCGAAGCCCACCGTGCCCTCACCCGACCGCAGCCCTTCCCCACCGGGATGCACCGCCGCCCCGGACCGGCCGCCGAGTTCGAAGGCACCCGCCACCTGGCCGCGTGTGACTGCGGCCGCCCCATCCCGAACGGCCGTGTCGCGTACTGCTCCGACCGCTGCCGCTGGACCGACGACCACCACGGGAGCAACTGATGCGACCGATCTACTGCGACGGCAACGACTGCGACCAGATGCCGGCGGGTCAGCACGAGCCGGGGTGTTCGGCTCGGGAGATCCCGGCGGTGGCTGAGGACATCGTGTGGGAGACGGCGTTGGAGGACGGGTTTGCTCGTCGTCCGGTCCGGTCGGCGGTGGACGCATGAGCGCCCGCGACCTGCAAGCGAAGCTCTACGACGCACTGGTCTCCTTCAACACCGTCGCCTGCTGGGACGTGCTCAAGCTGGCGCAGATGCGCGAGTACCTCGCCGAGCACCTGGCGGGCGAGCTGAGGAAGGGCACCAGCGACGTCACCCAGGCGGCCGCCGGCGAGCTCACCATCTACCGCGCCTCCCACGACGCCATCGTCATGGGCCACTACACCACCCGCGACGCCGCCCAAGATCACTGCCTGACGTCGGCGGACAACTCCGACCTCCACAACTACGAGTTCACCTGGCACGACGACGAGGACGGCGGCGCCGAACTCTGGGCGACGTTCTCCTCGCGCAGCATGCCCGAACGCCCCACTGGCTACGTCGTGACGCCGGTCCCGGTCGCCTCCGAGTACGACGAGGAGGACGACGAATGACCGAGCCCTTCACCCCCCGCACCGAACGCGAGCACTGGGTCGCCATCGCCGACGCCCTCAACGCCGCACACCAGGCTGGGATGCCCGTCGGCATCGACCTCGACGGCACCCTCACCGACCACCGCGCGTGGTCCGTGATCTGGGACCGCGACGGCGAGCGCTGGACCGTCGCCGGATACGACGACGACATCCCGACCGGCCAGCCCGACGGCGACTGGGTCCGCTGCTGCCAGACCCTCTTTGGCCAAGGCCAGTGCCCCAACGCCGAGCGCCACGCCAAGGCACTGGAGCGCGGCTGGCAGGAGGCCATACCCGGAGCGTGGCTCTGCCAGGACCACGCGGATCGCCCGGCCCCGCTGCGGCCCCGCACAGACGACCGGCGCGCCGCCCTCCTCACCACCATCCGCCAACGCGGAGGCCAATGGACCACCGGCCGCGTACGCGCCCTCTACAAGCGCCTCTACCCCGGCCACGTCTACCGCTCCGCGCTCCGCAGCGACCTCGCCCTCTTGCACCGCAAGGGCCACCTCGTCCGCAACGACGGCCCCCGCGGCCGCTACTACACCCTCGCCACCGCCGAAGGGGGAACCCACCGTGCCTGAGCCCACCACCCGCCGCACCGTCCTCGCCCACGCCATAAGAGCAGAGGCCGGCCCCTGGACCGCCACCCGCGCCATGGGCATCAACGCCGCCGCCGGATTCAGCGGGCACCGCAACACCGCCCGCAAGGACCTCCGCGCGCTCGTCCGCGCCGGGGTCCTGGTCCCCATCGCGGGGGCCGGGAACCGGACCTACGCCCGCCCGGAGGTCAACGCCGCATGACCACCAGCACGCTGGCCGGAGCCCCCGCGGCTCCGGCCGGCGGCCGGGTCACCCCCACCGGCCGCCTCATCCTCCACCACGACACCCCCCGCGAGCAGTGGCTCGACGCCCGCCGTAGCGGGATCGGCTCCAGCGACCTGCCCGCCGTCCTCGGACTGTCCGGCTTCAAAACCCCGCTCCACGTCTACTACGACAAGCGCGGCGACCTCCCCCACGACGACACCTGGTCCGAGGCCGCCCACTTCGGGAACGTCCTCGAAGAGCCCCTCGCCCGAGACTGGGCTCGCCGCAACCGCACCGTCGTCGAACCCGTCGGCCTCATCGCCAACATCGACGACCCCACCCAGATGTGCACCCTCGACCGGCTCTGCACCGAGTGCCCCCTCGACCGCAGCCAGCACTCGCTGTGCGCGCTCGAGGTGAAGACGAGGAACGCGTTCGTCGCCAAGTTGTGGAGGCAGGGCCCGCCGGACGACGTCTTGGCCCAGGTGCTCTGGCAGATCCTCGTCACCGGCCTCGACCACATCCACGTCGTCTGCCTCATCGGCGGCCAGGACTACCGCCAGTACACCGTCCGCCGCGAACACCACACCCCGCTGGTGGCGTACATCAACGCCGAAGCATCACGGCTGTGGCACGAGCACATCCTCGCGGGGCGGCCGCCTGCCATCACCGGTGAGGAACCGCCCGACGCGCTGATCGAGCTGTACCAGCGGATGCACCCCGACCGGGACGGCTATGTCGAGCTGGACCGGGACTTCGAGGCGCAGGCCGACGTCCGCGACTACCTCGAAGCCACCGCCGAGAAGGCCGCTGCCGAGAAGCGGCAGAAGGCCGCGAAGGCGCGGATGCTCGCCAACCTCGGCAACGCCCAGGCCGCGATCGTCCAGGACAAGACCTTCTACTCGATCGAGCAGAGCAGCAAGACGACGGTCGATGTCGCCCGCCTCGCTGAGGAGTTCCCCGAGGCGTACGCCGCGTGCGTCAGCGACACCACCCATGACCGCCTGTCCATCCCCGCCGCTGTGCGGAAGGAGCTCACCCCGTGACGTCTCTCACCGAGCGCGCTGAGGCCGCCGCCACCGGCGAGACCACCACCGCCCCGACCTACACCCCGC
>NZ_JARAVK010000165.1:0-20527 GCF_033792765.1 Streptomyces sp. PA03-6a
TTTTTTCTCTTAGGATATGTAACAGACTCGTATACAACATAGCATAATCGACGGCATCTTCAGATGTGTAGAAGTGACGTGCGCAGGGGCGACGACGGCATTAGAGGCGTCGGCCTTGTCGGCGGGCGCCGTGAGGTGACCCGGCGCCCGCGGGCGAGGTCGGCGCCCTCGATGACGTCGCCGCCGCGGAGCAGGATCCCGCTGGGGTTGCCCTCGGGGCCGCAGACGATGTTCATGCAGTGCCACATGCCGTAGGTGAAGTAGACGTACGCGTGGCCGGGCGGGCCGAACATGACCGCGTTGCGGTCGGTGCGCCCGCGGTAGGCGTGGGAGCCCGGGTCGAGGGGGCCGGCGTAGGCCTCGACCTCGGTCAGCCGGAGTGCCACGGGGCCGTCGTCCGTCCTGCGTACGAGGGTCCGCCCCAGGAGGTCGGGGGCCACCTCCAGCACCGGGCGGTCGAAGAAGGACCTGGGGAGCGGGGTGCTTTCAGGAGGGGGGATCATGCGGTACGAGAGTAATGGAACCGTTCGGGGTGGGGCCGCGTTCGTAATGACCGAGGCAACCGCCAGTAAAGGGAGAGGGACATCGTGGGCTTCAAGAAGCTGCTTGCGAGCTTGGGCGCCGGTGGCGCGTCGGTCGAGACGGTGCTCAACGAGCCGAACGTCGTCCCGGGCGGGGTCGTCCAGGGCGAGGTGCGGATCCAGGGCGGCTCGGTGCCGCAGCGGATCGAGGGACTGTCGGTGGGCCTGCAGGCCCGCGTCGAGGTCGAGGGCCAGGACGCGGAGTACAAGCAGGACGTCGAGTTCCACCGGCAGCAGCTGGGCGGGGCGTTCGAGGTGCAGCCGGGTGCGGTGCACGTGGTGCCGTTCGGGCTGGAGATCCCGTGGGAGACCCCGATCACGACCTTCCTGGGGCGTCACCTGACCGGGATGAACGTCGGGGTGACGACGGAGCTGGCGATCGCCCGTGCGGTGGACTCCGGTGACCTCGACCCGATCAACGTGCACCCGGTGCCGGCGCAGCAGGCGATCCTCGACGCGTTCGGCCAGCTGGGCTTCGGCTTCAAGAACGCGGACCTGGAGCGCGGCCACATCCGCGGTACGCGGCAGCGGCTGCCGTTCTACCAGGAGATCGAGTTCTTCGCGCCGCAGCAGTACCGCGGGCTGAACCAGGTGGAGCTGAGCTTCGTCGCCGACGGCCACGAGATGGACGTCATCCTGGAGATGGACAAGAAGCCGGGCCTGTTCAGCGAGGGCAGCGACGCGTTCCGCTCCTTCACCGTGGACCTGAACAACTTCCACGCGACCGACTGGGCGGGTTACCTCAACCAGTGGCTGGCCGAGGTCGGCGGGAAGCGCAACTGGTTCTAGGATCGGCGGGCGGAAGCGCGTTTCGCGATCAGCAGGAGGTACCGAGGTGACCGAGCAGAAGCGGCGGCCGCTCCCCCACGATTTCCATCCCCAGGTGCCGTCGTTCACGGTGGTGAGCGACGACATCGAGCCGGGCGGCACGCTGAAGGACTCCCAGGTCTACGCCGAGGGCAACGTCTCGCCGCACCTGCGGTGGGAGGGGTTCCCCGAGGGGACCGGGAGCTTCGCCGTCACGTGCTACGACCCCGACGCGCCCACGGGCAGCGGTTTCTGGCACTGGGTGCTCTTCGACATCCCGGTGTCGGTGACGGAGCTGCCCGCGGGTGCCGGCAGTGACGGCTTCAAGGGGCTGCCCGAGGGTGCGGTGCACGTGCGCAACGACTACGGGAGCAAGGACTTCGGTGGCGCCGCGCCGCCGCCCGGGGACGGACCGCACCGTTACGTGTTCACCGTGTACGCGGTGGACCAGGAGAAGCTGGGGCCCGACGGGGACGTGTCGCCCGCCGTCGTCGGCTTCAACCTGCGGTTCCACGCGATCGCGCGGGCCAACCTGATCGGCGAGTACGAGAACCCGCAGTAGTCGTGGCGCTCCCGGCCGAGGGCCGGGGGTCCCAAATTCCGTTGCGCCCCGGCGCTCCCGCATCGCACTGTGGTGTCTGCCTGGTGACCTGACCGTCACCGGGGGTCGGCACCGCAGTGGCGGGGGCGGCGGGGCGTTGCGCTGTGCGGCTCTCGCCGCGCGACCTGCCTGCCGTCCGCCGGAGCCCGGACATGCGCCCGGGCGTCCACGCCGATCGCCGCGCTCCGGGCGCCGCGGACCCCACGGGGGCGGGCGCCCGGAGTGGCCGGCGGCCGGGGCCACCGTTTCGTTCCCCGTTTCCTCCTGTTCGCTTTTACGTGCGGAAATTGCGTTGTCCGCGTGGGTATGGCCCGGTCACAGTGGAGCCACCTCGCCGCGGGGCGGGGATGGACCCGAGGGGTGGGCGACGTGCGTGAGACGCTGGTGCTGAACGCGAGCTTCGAGCCGCTGTCGACCGTGTCGCTGCGGCGTGCGGTGGTGCTGGTCATGCAGGACAAGGCCGTGGTCGAGCAGGCTCATCCCGGGCTGCGGATCCGCGCGGCGGCGGTGGAGGTACCCGTGCCGCAGGTGATCAGGCTCTGCAGGTACGTGAGGGTGCCCTTCCGACAACGGGCCGCGTGGTCGCGGCGGGGTGTGCTGGTCAGGGACCGGCACCGGTGCGCGTACTGCGGACGGAGGGCGACGACCGTGGACCACGTGCAGCCGCGTTCGCGCGGTGGTGGGGACACCTGGCTGAACACCGTTGCGTCGTGCGCGGAGGACAACCACCGCAAGGCGGACCGTACGCCGGAGCAGGCGGGGATGCGGCTGCTGACCCAGCCGTTCGAGCCGACCCCGGCGGACGCGCTGCTGCTGGCCCTGGGTCTGAAGGACCGTGAGGACGCCCCCGGCTGGCTCGCGCTGCCGGCCTGAGTCCTGTGCCCCGAGGCGGTCGCCCGGCTACTTCAGCAGGAGCTGGGCGATCGCCACGAGGCCCACGACGACGATGACGCCGCGCAGGGCGACGGGCGGCATGCGGCGGCCGATGCGGGCGCCGAGGACGCCGCCGAGCGCCGCCCCGACGGCGATGAGCGCGACGGCGGTCCAGTCGAAGTCGGCGACGAAGAGGAAGAACGCCGCGGCGACGCCGTTGACGATCAGCGCGAGGACGTTCTTCACGGCGTTGATCCGCTGCCAGGACTCCTCGAGGAGGACGCCCATCAGGGAGAGGTAGATGACTCCCTGGGCGGCGCCGAAGTAGCCGCCGTACATGCTGGCGAGGAGGAGGCCGCCGAGGAGGAGCGGGCCGCCGTGCTCGGGGGCGTGCGTGCCGTTGCCGGCCCGGCGGGCCTGGAGCACGCGGGAGAGCCTGGGCTGGACGACGACGAGGACGAGGGCCACCGCGATCAGGATCGGCACGATGGTGTCGAAGGCCTGGGAGGGCAGCGCCAGCAGCAGGACGGCCCCGGTGAGTCCGCCGACGAGGGCGGCGGCGCCGAGCCGCAGCAGGCGGTCGCGCTGTCCGGCGAGTTCGCGCCGGTAGCCGATGGCGCCGCTGAGGGAACCGGGGACGAGGCCGAGGGTGTTGGACACGTTGGCGGTGACGGGCGGCAGGCCGACGGCGAGCAGGACGGGGAAGGTGATGAGCGTGCCGGAGCCGACGACGGTGTTGATGGTGCCGGCTCCGATCCCGGCCGCGAACACGGCCAGGGCTTCCCAGTAGGTCATAGGCGTCTCCATGGTCGGTGCGGCTCCCCTCCCCCCGACGGGACCGGGGGGAGCTGGAGCGCACGGATCATGTCATACGCGTTCGCGGCGGCCGCCGCACTGCTCAGTCCTTGTCGAGCCGGGGGGTCTCGCGACGGGTGCCGCCCTCGCCGTTGCCGGGGGCGCCGGGGAGGTTGACGATGCCGCCGAGGCCCTTGAGCGCGTCGTTGAGTTCGCTGGGGATGATCCAGAGCTTGTTGGACTCGCCCTCGGCGATCTTGGGGAGCATCTGCAGGTACTGGTAGGCGAGCAGCTTCTGGTCGGGGTCGCCCTCGTGGATGGACTCGAAGACCGTGCGGATGGCCTGGGCCTCGCCCTCGGCCTTGAGGGCGGCGGCCTTGGCCTCGCCCTCTGCGCGCAGGATCGCGGACTGCTTCTCGCCCTCGGCGGTGAGGATCTGGGACTGCCGGATGCCCTCGGCGGTGAGGATGGCGGCGCGCTTGTCGCGGTCGGCGCGCATCTGCTTCTCCATCGAGTCCTGGATGGAGGTGGGCGGCTCGATGGCCTTGAGTTCGACGCGGTTGACGCGGATGCCCCACTTGCCGGTGGCCTCGTCGAGGACGCCGCGCAGGGCCGCGTTGATCTCCTCGCGGGAGGTCAGGGTCCGTTCCAGGTCCATGCCGCCGATGATGTTGCGGAGCGTGGTGACGGTGAGCTGCTCGATCGCCTGGATGTAGCTGGCGACCTCGTAGGTGGCCGCCCGCGCGTCGGTGACCTGGTAGTAGATGACCGTGTCGATGTTGACGACCAGGTTGTCCTGGGTGATCACCGGCTGCGGCGGGAACGGCACGACCTGCTCGCGCAGGTCGATGCGGTTGCGGATGGTGTCGATGAACGGCACCACGATGTTGAGGCCCGCGCTCAGGGTCCTGGTGTAGCGACCGAAGCGTTCGACGATCGCCGCGCTGGCCTGCGGGATGACCTGGACCGTCTTGATGAGCGCGATGAAGACGAGCACCACCAGGATGATCAGGACGATGATGATCGGCTGCACGTCCACTCCCACGCCGATTGCCTGTGGCTACCTGTACGAAGACATGATCAAGTCTGACAGACCCCGCGGGGAGGCGGGCCGGGTTCGGCGAATTCCCGTGCCGTCTCGGGGTGCGGGGGCGGGCAGGATCACATCACGACGGCCGTCGCGCCCTCGATCTCGACGACGTCCACGCTCTCGCCTGGCTCGAAGGCCCGTCCCGTCTCGAGGGAACGGGCCGACCAGACCTCTCCGTTGAGCTTGATCCGGCCGCCGTGCCCGTCGACCCGTTCCAGGACGACGGCCTGACGGCCCTTGAGCGCGTCGATGCCGCTGCGCAGCTCCGGGCGTTGCGAGCGGCTCCGGTTGGCCAGCGGGCGTACTACGGCGATGCCCGCGACCGAGACGATGACGAAGATCAGTACCTGCGGAGTGATGCCCAGGCCGAGGCCTGCCGCGATCGCGGCGGCGACGGCTCCGACCGCGAACATCCCGAACTCGGGCATCGCGGTCACCACGAGCGGAATACCCAGCCCCACGGCGGCGATCAGCCACCACAACCAGTCGTCCACAGGCCCATCGTAGGGGTCCGCAGTGGATCTGTGACAGGGTGCGACGGCTCTCCCCGAGGCTTTCGGCGCGGGGCTTCGTGCGCGGGGGGCCTCAGGGGGTCACTTCAGGGGCAGCCCGTTGGCGGTCCAGCGGTCGCCGCGGCGCTCGACGACGAGCGGGAGGCCGAAGCACAGGGAGAGGTTGCGGGAGCTGAGTTCGGTCTCCATGGGGCCGGCTGCGACGACCTTGCCCTGACGGATCATCAGGACGTGGGTGAAGCCCGGGGCGATCTCCTCGACGTGGTGGGTGACCATGACCATGGAGGGCGCGATCGGGTCGCGGGCGAGCCGGCCGAGGCGGCGGACGAGGTCCTCGCGGCCGCCGAGGTCGAGGCCGGCGGCGGGCTCGTCGAGCAGCAGGAGCTCGGGGTCGGTCATCATGGCGCGCGCGATGAGGGTGCGCTTGCGCTCGCCCTCGGAGAGGGTGCCGAACTTGCGGTCGAGGTAGTCGCTCATGCCGAGCCGGTCCAGGAAGGCGCGGGCGCGGTCCTCGTCGACCTGCTCGTAGCTCTCCTGCCAGTGCGCGGTCATGCCGTACGCGGCGGTGAGCACGGTCTCCAGGACGGTCTGCTTGCGCGGCAGCTTCTCGGCCAGGGCGACGCCCGCGATGCCGATGCGGGGGCGCAGTTCGAAGACGTCGACGCCGCCCATCTTCTCGCCGAGGATCTGGACGGTGCCGGAGGTCGGGAAGAGGTAGCTGGAGGCGATGTTCAGCAGGGTCGTCTTGCCGGCGCCGTTGGGACCGAGGATGACCCAGCGCTCGCCCTCGGCGACCGACCAGGAGACCTGGTCCACCAGAGCCCGGCCGTCTCGGACCACGGATACGTCCACCAGCTCCAGAACATCGCTCATGAGCGTGTTGTCTCCCACTTCCCGATCGCATGTCTGCCGTTGCGAGCACCTGTAGGCGCCGCCCCCAGGAAATCTACGCCACGCCCGGGCCGCCCCAGTCCTTAGGCTGGGGGGATGCTCGACGAACCTCGCTCAGGACGGCTGGCGGCTTGGGGAAATGCCCTGATTGCCGGACTTGCCGCGCCGGATGACGCCGCTCAGGAAGTGATCGCCGACGATTCGGTCCACCGGATCTCGGGCCTCCCCGGGGAGGCCGGCCCGGTGGGGCTGACGCTGGGGCTGGGGCGGCTGCGCGCGCTCGGCGTGTCCGGGCTGCGGATAGCGCTCCCGGTGCCCGGGCACCCGCTCGGGCTCAGCGGGCCGCCGGAGTTCAACGCGCGGGCGCTGGCGGCGGGCGAAGCGGTCATCACCGTCGGCGGACCGGCCATCGGCCTGGTGCCGGAGGTCACGGAGGCCGGCCCGCAGGGCGACGTGCACGTGTCGGTCGAGTGGCAGTGCCTGGAGGTGCGGGACGCTCCGCCGGCGGACGTGCCCTCACTGGGCGAGGCGGAACGGGAGCTCGCGGAGGCGCTGCGGGACGCCACGGAGGCGCTGGCGCGGCTGGACGTGGCCGGCGCGGGCCCGGCGGCCCAGGCGGCTCTGGAGGCGTACCGGGCGCGGGCGGCGCGCGGCCGCGAGGTGCTCGCGCCGGGGTATCCGCCGCGGGCGGTGCGGGTGCTGGAACTGGCCCAGCGGGTCGGCGCGCTGGTCGGGATCGCGACCGGGGCCCGGTCCGGGCACGGGGCGGCCGTCAGCGCCTCGGAGATCGCCGCCCGGGCGGAGCTGCTGCGGCCGGTGGAGCGTACGGCACGGCGGGCGCAGGTGGCGGCGTACAACGCGTACGTCGAGGAGGCCGAGCGGCGCCGGGGCTGAGGCCGGCCGGGAACGGGCGAAGGCCCCGCGGACGACGCTGTCCGCGGGGCCTTCAGGGCACGTCAGTGGTTGAAGCAGACGTTGCCGATCGCGGGGTTCAGGATGCCGACCGCGTCGATGGTGTTGCCGCAGAGGTTGATCGGGATGTTCACCGGAACCTGGATCACGTTGCCGGAGAGCACACCGGGCGAGCCGGCGGCCACGGCACCCGCGTGGGATTCGGCGAGCGCGGTACCGGCCGAACCGGCGGCGGCCGCACCGGCGGCGGCGATGATCAGGGCGGCCTTCTTGGCGCTGTTCATGAAACTGTTCCTCCTGTGATGGCACGGCCCGGTTCGAGGAGCCGCACTGTGAGGAACGCGGAGCCCGGGGCGTTGACACGGGGAGCGCACCGGAAACCTCCGTACGGCGGAATCTGCGTGTCGCACCGGCGTGTGCCGCGCGCGCCGTGCGCGCGGACGCCGTGAGCCGCAGGAACGGACCGGCCCCGGGGCGGCGGAACGCTCCGGGGCCGGTGGTCACGGCCGTGCCGTGGGGGTGACGTCCTGGGTCAGCGATTGACGCAGACGTTCCCGATGGCCGGGTTGAGCAGACCGATGACGCTGATGGTGTTGCCGCAGACGTTCACCGGAACGTGCACCGGCACCTGGATCACGTTGCCGGAGACCACGCCGGGGCTGTTCTTCGCGCCACCGTGGGCCTGGGCGCCACCGCTGTGGGCGGAGGCGGCACCCGCGCCGACCATGGCGAGGCTCCCGGCGACCATGGCGACGGCGGCGGCCTTGTGCAGGTTCTTCACGTTCTTGACCCTCCTTGCATGGGTACCGCGGCAGGCGCCGCAGCACGCCATGGAGAACGGCCCACGCCCGGCCAGGTTGCGCCATCCGGGGGACATACACCCGACGGTATGAATCTCACTCCGGATGGCGACGATCCGCTTGTCCTACCGCTACGTGCCCCGGCTTCCGTGGCGTCGGACGCCCCTGAGGTGCGCCGGATCAGCCGCCGATCCCGTGCCGCACCGCCCACAGGGCGGCCTGGGTGCGGTCGGAGAGGTCCAGCTTCATCAGGATGTTCGACACGTGGGTCTTGACGGTCTTCTCCGACAGCACCAGGGCGCGGGCGATCTCCCGGTTGGAGCGACCCTCCGCGATCAGCGACAGCACCTCGCGCTCCCGGTCGGTGAGGGTGCCACCGCGGCCCTGACCGGGACCGGAGTCCTCCTGGGAGAGCAGGGCGTCGGCGACCTCCGACTGCAGCAGCACGTGGCCGGCGTGGACCGAGCGGATGGCGCCGGCCAGCGCGTCCGGGTCCACGTCCTTGTAGACGTAGCCGGCCGCGCCCGCGCGCAGCGCCGGGACGACGGTGCGCTGCTCGGTGAAGCTGGTGACGACCAGGACGCGGGCCTTGCTGCCGCTGTCGCGCAGCAGGCGCAGGGCCTCGATGCCGTCGACGCCCGGCATCCGGACGTCCATCAGGATCACGTCGGGCGCGAGTTCCCCGGCGCGCTGCACGCCCTCCTCGCCGTCCCCGGCCTCGCCCACCACCTCGATGTCGGGCTGCACCTCCAGGAAGGTCCGCAGGCCGCGCCGGACCACCTGGTGGTCGTCGACCAGCAGGACGCGAATGGGGCCGTCAGCCACCGGGCACCTCCATCTCGATCACGGTGCCCCTGCCGGGCGCCGAGTCCACCGTCAGTCCGCCGCCCACCCCGTCGGCCCGGTCCCGCATGGAGACCAGTCCCAGGTGGCGGCCGGCCCGGCGCACCGCGGACGGGTCGAAGCCCCGCCCGTCGTCGCGCACCGTGAGCACCGCTCCCCTGCCCCGGCCCTCCAGGCGCACCGTCACCGAGGCGGCCTCCGCGTGGCGCAGCGCGTTGTGCAGGGCCTCCTGGGCGACCCGCAGCAGCGCTTCCTCCTGGGCGGCGGGCAGGGCGCGGACCTGGCGGTGGCTGAAGGAGATCCGCGACGAGTGCGCCCGGTCCAGGACGTCGACCTGGGTGCGCAGGGTGGCCAGCAGGCCGTCCTCGTCCAGGGCGGCGGGGCGCAGCTCCACCACGACCGCGCGCAGTTCGTCGGCGGCCTCGGCGGCGAGCGTGGCGACCTGCCGCAACTCCTGGCGGGCGCGCTCCGGGTCGCGGGCCACCAGGGCGGCTGCGGCCTGGGCGGTCAGCCGCAGCGAGAACAGCTTCTGCGAGACGGCGTCGTGCAGTTCGTGGGCGATGCGGGCCCGTTCGCCGGCGAGCGTCAGCTCGCGGCTGCGCTCGTACAGGCGGGCGTTGGTGAGGGCGATCGCGGCGTGCGCGGCCAGGGTGCGCAGCAGCTCCTCGTCCTCCTCGGTGAAGCCGCGGCCGTCCTCCGGCGGGCGGGTGGCGCAGCGCTTGTTGGCGAGGAAGAGGGCGCCCAGGATCTCGTCGCCGTCGACCACCGGCATGCCGAGGAAGTCGGACATGTCGGGGTGGGCGGACGGCCAGCCGCCGAAGCGGGGGTCGCCCTTCACGTCCCGCAGGCGCTGCGGGGTGGCCTCGTGGAGCATCGCGGCGAGGATGCCGTGCTGCCGGGGCAGCGGGCCGATCGCCTTCCACTGCTCGTCGCTGACGCCGTCCACGACGAACTGGGCGAAGCCGCCGTGGTCGTCCGGCACGCCCAGCGCCGCGTACTCGGCGTCGAGCAGTTCGCGGGCGGACGACACGATGGTCTGCAGGACCTCGCGCACTTCCAGGTGCCGGCTCATCGCGAGGACGGCCGCGCTCACCGCCTCGATGCCGCGTCGGGACGATCGGCTGGACATGACCTCACCGTACCGGCGGGTCACGGCCGGCGGGATCGGCCTGGTGACCGAGCGCCCCCGGTCCGTGGACCTAGGGCGAAGTTCCCTGCCCCGGTGCTGCGGGCGGCCGAGGTGGCCGGGACGGGGCCGTTCCTACGGTGGGGGGCGGCCGCCGGGCGACGGACCGGGCGGCCGGTGGGAGGACACGTCATGCCGGTGGCAATCATCACGGGGGCGTCGCGGGGACTGGGACGGGCCCTGGCCGGAGCGCTCGCGGAGCGGGGCTGGGACCTGGTGATCGACGCGCGGTCGGACGAGGCGCTGAAGCGGACGGAGGGGGAGCTGGCGGGCCGGACGCGGGTGGCCGCGCTGCCGGGCGACGTCACCGACCCCCGGCACCGGGTGGAACTGGTCTCGGCG
The DNA here is from genome assembly GCF_033792765.1 of Streptomyces sp. PA03-6a. NCBI lineage: Bacteria > Bacillati > Actinomycetota > Actinomycetes > Kitasatosporales > Streptomycetaceae > Streptomyces > Streptomyces sp. PA03-6a. The sequence goes on from NZ_JARAVK010000165.1 coordinate 10,234, forward strand.
GCCTGGGATTTCGGCGGGCTCGACCTGCTGGTGAACAACGCGAGCGCACTGGGCGCCGAGCCGCTGCGGCCTTTGTCCGAGCAGCCGCTGGAGGGGTTGCGGGCGGCGCTGGAGACCAATGTGGTGGCCGCGCTGGGCCTGGTGCAGGAGGGACTGCCGCTGCTGCGCCGGCGGCGCGGGGCGGTGCTCAACATCAGCTCGGACGCCGCGGTCGAGGCGTACCCCACGTGGGGAGGGTACGGCGCGAGCAAGGCGGCGCTCGAGCAGCTGTCGGCGGTGCTGGCGGTGGAGGAGCCGGAGCTGAGGGTGTGGTGGCTGGACCCGGGCGACATGAGGACCGCGCTGTACGCGGCGGCGGTGCCCGACGATCCGGACGCGGACGGGCGCCCGGCCCCCGAGTCCGTGGTGCCGGCCGTGCTCGGGCTGCTCGACACGGGCGCGGCCGGTGGCCGCTACGTGGCCCCGGCGCTGCTGGAGGCCGGGCGGTGACCTCGCTGGGCGCGCTGAGGGTGCCGGAGGCACTGGCGGCCCGGGTCCCGGTGGAGCAGCGTGCCGACGGGGCGTCGGGCCGCGACGGGGTGCGGATGCTGGTGGGCGGGCGGGCCCGGGGCGAGGTCGCGCACCACGCTTTCGGTGATCTGCCGGGGCTGCTGCGGGCCGGGGACGTGCTGGTGGTGAACACCTCGCGGACCCTGCCGGCGGCGGTGGACGCGGCGCTCGGCGAGTCCCCGGTGGTGGTGCACTTCTCGGGGCTGCTGGACGACGGGCGCTGGGTGGTGGAGCTGCGGACGCCCGACGGACGGGGCACGACCCGGCCGCGGACGGGCGGCCCGGCGGGGGTGGCGGTGGCGCTGCCCGAGGGTGAGCGGCTGATGCTGCAGGAGCCGCTGAGCCCCTGCGGGGAGCGGCTGTGGGTGGCGCGGGCGTCGGTGGCGGACGCGATGGCGTTCCTGCACCGGCGGGGGCGGCCGATCCGGTACGCGTACACCCGGCGCGACCAGCCGCTGGCGGCGTACCAGACGGTCTTCTCGGTGCCGTCGGCCGACGGCCTCGGCTCGGCGGAGATGCCGAGCGCGGCGCGCCCCTTCACGGCCGGGCTGGTCACGGCGCTGGTGAGCCGGGGCGTGCAGATCGCTCCGGTGGTGCTGCACACCGGGGTGTCCTCGGGCGAGGCGCACGAGCCGCCCTACCCGGAGCGCTTCTCGGTGCCGGAGAGCACCGCCTGGCTGGTGAACGCCGCCCGGGCGGGTGGCGGCCGGGTGGTGGCGGTGGGCACCACGGCGGTGCGCGCCCTGGAGACGGCGGCCGACGAGCGGGGGCGGGTCGCGGCGGCGGGCGGCTGGACGGACCTGGTGGTCACGCCGGAGCGGGGCGTACGGGCGGTGGACGGCCTCCTCACCGGGCTGCACGACCCCGCGGCGTCGCATCTGCTGATGCTGGAGGCGGTGGCCGGGCGCGAGCTGCTGGAACGGGTCTACGGCGCTGCGGTGGGGGCCGGTTACCTCTGGCACGAGTTCGGGGACGTGAACCTGCTGCTGCCCTGACGGCCCCGCCCGGGGGCACCCGCGGTCGCCGCGCGGTCGCGGTGCGCGACGGGCCTGTGAGGCGGCACATAGGGCGTACGTCACGTACGAGGACGCCTAGTAGGCGGCGCGGCGGCCGGATCGGCCGGAAGTGCGGCGTGTGCTGTACCCGGCCGGTCCGGCCACTACGACTTCGGGTAGTAATGGATGGGTTTGGTCGGGGAATTTCCCGGGGCTAAGAATGCTCGGGTCGCTCCGCGCCGCGTTCGACACGCGGCGCCTCTCCTTGCCCGAGGGCGGAGTGGGGCGCAGCCGAATGGAAGAGGTCACTCCCCCATGCAGCTCCCGACGATCCCGAAGTTCGACCGCCTGACCAAGACCCACAAGTTCTCCGCCGCCGGCCTCGCCGCGGCCGGTGTGGGTGTCCTGGCCATCACCGGTGTGACCGGGACCAGCGGGACCGCGCAGGCCTCCGGCAAGGCACCGGAGGCGGTCACCGGACAGGCACGGTCCGCCGCCGCCAAGCAGCACGCGTCGCACGTCGCGCACGTGGCGCACCGCAAGGCGCTCGCCAGGCAGCACGCCGCCCACGTCGCGCACCAGGCCGCGGAGCGCAAGCGCCACGCCGAGCAGCGCGCCCGCCAGGCCGCGCAGGAGGCGCACCGGGCCCACGCGCGCCGGCAGGAGCAGCTGGCCGCCAACCGCAGCCACGAGCGCAGGGCCCTCGTCCCGCAGCAGCGGCACGAGACCTCGCGTCCGGCACCGCGCGCGGCCGCCCCGGCGGCCCCGTCCGGCAGCCCGCAGCAGATGGCGCAGCAGATCATCGGCGACGCGGCCCAGTTCCAGTGCTTCGCCAACATCGTGATGCACGAGAGCACCTGGAACCCGTACGCGGTCAACCCCTCCTCCGGCGCGTACGGCCTGGTCCAGGCGCTGCCGGGCTCCAAGATGGCCTCCGCGGGCGCGGACTGGCGCACCAACCCTGCCACGCAGATCAAGTGGGGCCTTGACTACATGAACGGGCGTTACGGCAGCCCCTGCGGCGCCTGGTCGTTCTGGCAGGCCAACCACTGGTACTGAGCCGCCGGGCGCGGACCGTACGGACATGCGGAAGGCGGCGGTTCCCCTCCCCGGGGAGCCGCCGCCTTCCGCATCCGTACGCGGGGGCCGCTACTTGCGCATGACCTCCGGCTCGTGGCGGCGCAGCAGCCTCAGGACGAGGATGCCGCAGACGAGGGCGATGCCGAGCAGGATCGCCATGTCGAAGCCCCACTGGCTCGCCGAGTGCTCCCACAGCGGGTCCAGGTTGTCGGGCTTGGCCTGGTCCCACGGCGGCATGAGCCGGCCGAGGTCGAGGGTGGCGCCGGCGGCGCCGACGGCCCAGCGGGAGGGCATCAGCCAGGCGACCTGCTCCAGGCCTACGGTGCCGAAGATCTGGAACAGGACGCCGGTGAAGACGACCTGGACGATCGCGAACATCACCAGCAGGGGCATGGTCTTCTCGGCGGTCTTCACCAGCGAGGAGATCACCAGGCCGAACATCATCGAGGTGAAGCCCAGGGCGATGACCACCAGGGTGATCTCCGCGGCCGGGAAGCCCTTGACGATCAGGCCCTCCTCGGGGAGCTTGCGCACCGACAGCCCGATGGCGCAGATGATGACGCCCTGCAGGGCGCTGATCAGACCGAGCACGAAGACCTTGGAGACCAGGTACGCGGAGCGGGACAGGCCGGTGGCGCGTTCCCGTTCGTAGATCACCCGTTCCTTGATCAGCTCGCGCACCGAGTTGGCCGCGCCCGAGAAGCAGGCGCCGACGGCGATGATCAGCATGATGGTGCCCGCGTCGGCGTTGAACTTCCCCGCCTCGTCGGGTGGGGCCAGGCCGAACTTCGCCGGGATGACCACGCTCACCAGGCCGAGGACGGCCGGGAGGATCACCATCAGCGCCATGAAGCCCTTGTCGGAGGCGATCACCGACAGGTAGCGGCGGACGAGGGTGACGAACTGCGCCGGCCAGCTCTGCGGCTTGGGCGGCTTGGCCCGCTGCGGGGCGGCGCCTACGGACTGCGGGGCGACCGCGTCCAGGTCCGCGGCGTAGATCTGGTAGTGCTGGGAGCCGCGCCAGCGACCGGACCAGTCGTAGTCGCGGTAGTTCTCGAAGGCGGAGAAGACGTCGGCCCAGGTTTCGTAGCCGAAGAAGTTCAGCGCCTCCTCGGGCGGGCCGAAGTAGGCCACCGCGCCGCCCGGCGCCATCACCAGCAGCTTGTCGCACAGGGCGAGTTCCGCCACCGAGTGGGTCACGACGAGCACGGTGCGGCCGTCGTCGGCGAGGCCGCGCAGCAGCTTCATGACGTCGCGGTCCATGCCCGGGTCGAGACCGGAGGTGGGCTCGTCCAGGAAGATCAGCGAGGGCTTGGTGAGCAGTTCCAGGGCGACGGAGACGCGCTTGCGCTGGCCGCCGGAGAGCGAGGTGACGCGCTTGTCGGCGTGCACGTCTAGCTTCAGTTCGCGCAGCACCTCGTCGATGCGGGCCTCGCGCTCGGCGGCCTTGGTGTCGCCGGGGAAACGGAGCTTGGCCGCGTAGCGCAGGGCCCTGCGGATCGTCAGCTCCTTGTGCAGGATGTCGTCCTGCGGGACGAGGCCGATGCGCTGCCGCAGCTCGGCGAACTGCTTGTAGAGGTTGCGGCTGTCGTACAGCACTTCGCCCTCTTCGGCCGGGCGGTAGCCGGTCAGGGCGCGCAGCAGCGTCGACTTGCCGGAGCCGGACGGGCCGATGACGGCGACCAGCGACTTCTCGGGGACGCCGAAGGAGACGTCGTTGAGGATGGTCTTGGTCGTGCTGCCCTGCGGCACGCGGACGGTGAGCCGGCGGGCGGAGAAGGAGATCTCGCCGGTGTCGACGAACTCCTCGAGCTGGTCGCCGACGAGCCGGAAGGTGGAGTGGCCGACGCCCACGATGTCGTTGGGGCCCAGCAGATGACGCTGTATCGGCTGGCCGTTGACGTACGTGCCGTTGTGGCTGCCGAGGTCGACGATCTCGTAGCGGCCGTCGGGGTGCGCGCGGAACTCCGCGTGGAAGCGCGAGACCTGCAGGTCGGAGACGACCAGGTCGTTCTCCAGGGCACGGCCGATCTTCATGACGCGGCCGAGCACCAGGTGGTGGAAGGTGGTCGGGCTGCGGTCGCCGTAGACGGGCGGCGCGCCGGAGGCGCCCGCTGGTCCGTGCGGGGACGGGATGTGCGCCTGCGGTTTGCGCTGGTCCGGCCGCGCGCCCTGCGAGGGCTGCGGCACGTGCGCGGCGGACGACCCGTTCCCCCAGCCGCCCTGCCGCGGCGGGGCGACGGAGTGGGGCGTCCCCTGCGCGGCGGGGCCGGACTGGCGGGCCTGCTGCTGCGGGTTGGCCAGTGCGGTGTCGGCGCTGTAGATGTCACCGCCGGCCGCGGCGCCGCCGCTGAAGCTCAGGCGCGGGCCGTCGGTGGCGTTGCCGAGGTTGACGGCGGCCCCGGCGGCGACGTCGTAGGCGTGGACGCGCTGGCCCTGGACGTAGGTGCCGTTGGTGCTGCCGAGGTCCTCGATGACCCAACCGCGTTCGCCCCGGCGGATGGTGGCGTGCCGCCAGGAGACCCGCGCGTCGTCGAGGACGACGTCCGACTGCGGATCCCGGCCGAGGCTGTAGGACCTGGCCGGATCGAGCGCCCAGGTCTGTCCGTTCAGTTCGAGTACGAGTTCAGGCACCCCAAGCCCCACAAAGTTGTCCCCCGGGTTATCCCCCATGGGGGGAGTCTAGGGATTGCGAACATCGGGAGGAACCATTCCAGGCACGCCCACCCGTCGGGAAGCCGTGCGAGGGGAGTGATGTGAACCCTCTTCCGAGAAGCCGTTGACGGCGCCGAAACACCACCGGAGAGTGGTAACCGCCCATGAACCGTGCGGATCATGACGGATCAGGGCACCATGCAGCGCAGGCGGTTCGGACGCGAGACCTCGGGGGCGGGCATGACCGCGTACACCTCCACACCTTCCAACGCGCCTGCGCGCCCGGGGCGCCCGGTCCCCTGGGGCGGTGTGCTGCTCTCCGCGGTCGCCGCGGTCAGCTGGGCGTACCTGGGGATGGTGGGGGCCGCCGCGCTGGGGCTGCACCTGCTCGGTGCGGACACCGCGGGCTCGCTGGGGCCGATGACGGCGGCCGTGGTCGCGATGGCGGTGGGCGGCAAGGTCGTCCCCTCCGGTGACGTCGCGGTGTTCGGGCTGGGAGGTGCGGGCGGCGAGGGCCGGCTCGACCTCATGCCGCTGGGCGTCGGCCTGGTGGGGGCCCTGCTGCTGACCTGGGTGTTCCTGCGGTCGCTGCGCGGGGCGGGACTGACCGTCCCCGGGGGTGAACTCGCCGCGCGGGCCGGGGCGGTGGCGGTGCTCTTCGTGACGCTGCTCGGCGCACTCGCCTGGGCCGGGGAGGACACCATCGCCCTCGACGGCGCCGCGCTGGGCGGGGAGAAGGGCGGCGGCCTGACGGACCAGATCCCGGGCATCGGTGACATCGGCGGGGGGCTCGGGGACGGGCTGCAGGACCTGATCGACGCCAAGGCCTCGGTGAGCTTCCACGTCGCCACCGGCCGCACCCTGCTGGGCGGCCTGCTGTGGGTGCTGGTCGTGCTGCTGCTGGCCCTGCTCACCTCGCGCCGTACGCCGCTGCCGCCCGCCCTCGAAGGGCTGCACCGGGTCGTGCGGCCCGCCGCGTCGGCGCTGCGCTGGGTGCTGCTGCTGGCCGTCGTCGCGGGCTGTTCCGCCGCCGGGTACGCGGCGGTGACAGGTGACGAGCCCGGCCGGATCGCCGGGGCCGCCCTGCTGGGGGCGCCCAACGGGGTGTGGCTTGCGGTGCCGCTCGGGCTGTTCGTGTCCTGGCGGGGCACGGCCACCGGGGAGCTGGCGAAGGTGCTCCCGGATCCGCTGGACCGGCTGCTGTCGACCAGCGTGGCGGAGCCGGTGACGCCCGCCCGGCTGGCCGAGTACGACCAGCGGGTGTGGCTGCTGACCGTCGCCGCGGCGCTGATGATGCTGGCGGCGGGGGCGCTGGCGGCGTCCCGCACCCCGCTGTGGGGGGCGACGCGGGCCGGGTACGCGGGGCGCTGCGCGGTGCGGCTCGGCCTGGTCACGGCGGTCGCGTTCCCCCTGCTGGTGTGGGTGACGGGGGTCTCGGTGAACGCGGGCGTCTCGGTCTTCGGGTTCGACGCCGTGGGCGCCGGCGTCGACCTGCACGGCAGCCTTCCCCTGGCGTTCCTGCTGGGCGCCGCCTGGGGGGCGGTGGCGGGCGGCGCGGGGGCGCTGCTGGCCCTGCTGACGGGCACCGCCGGGCGCCGGGTGTCTCCGTACGCGCTGCGCCGGGCCGCGGAGGCGGCGGCCGGGGAGAGCAGCTCCCGTACGTACCCGGGCATCGCCTACCAGCCCGGTCCGTACATCCCGAGCACCGGTCACGGCCGGCCGGACGCCGGGCCCAACCCCTACCGGCAGCCCCCGCAGGGCCAGGCACCGCATTCCACGCGGACCGTCACCGGGGCGCCGCTGACCACGGACGGTGTCCGCCAGGCGGAACACATGTCCGTCCGGGGCGCGGTGCCCGATACGGTGGAGGCACCATGAACGACGCATCGCAGGCGACCGCTGCCACCGCCGCCAATGTGCCGACGCTGCTGGTCAAGATCTTCGGGAAGGACCGGCCGGGGATCACCGCCGGGCTCTTCGAGACGCTGGCCCGCTTCCAGGTGAACGTCATCGACATCGAGCAGGTCGTCACCCGTGGGCGCATCGTGCTCTGCGCCCTGGTGCCCGCCCCCGCGGGCCGTTCGGTGGAGGGCGAGCTGCGCGCCACGGTGCACGCGTGGGCGGAGTCGATGCGCCTGCAGGCCGAGATCATCTCCGGCATCGGTGACAACCGGCCGCGCGGCGAGGGCCGCTCCCATGTGACGGTGCTCGGGCACCCGCTGACCGCGGAGTCCACGGCGGCCATAGCGGCCAGGATCACCGGCACTGGCGGCAACATCGACAGGATCTTCCGGCTCGCGAAGTACCCGGTGACGGCCGTGGAGTTCGCCGTGTCCGGTGTCGCCACCGCCACCCTGCGTCCCGCGCTGGCCCTGGAGGCCCACGAGCGCGGGGTGGACGTGGCCGTGGTCTCGGCCGGGCTGCAGCGCCGGGCGCAGCGCCTGGTGGTCATGGACGTGGACTCCACCGTCATCCAGGACGAGGTGATCGAGCTCTTCGCGGCGCACGCGGGCTGCGAGGACCAGGTCGCCGAGGTCACGGCCGCGGCGATGCGCGGCGAACTGGACTTCGAGCAGTCCCTGCACGCGCGGGTCGCCCTGCTCAAGGGGCTGGACGAGTCCGTGGTGGACAAGGTCCGCCAGGAGGTGCGCCTGACGGCCGGGGCCCGCACGCTGATCCGCACGCTCAAGCGGATGGGTTACCAGGTGGGCGTGGTCTCCGGGGGCTTCACGCAGGTCACCGACGACCTCAAGGAGCGGCTGGGACTGGACTTCGCCGCCGCCAACACCCTGGAGATCGTGGACGGCAAACTCACCGGCCGGGTGACCGGCGAGATCGTCGACCGGGCGGGCAAGGCCCGGTTGCTGCGGCGCTTCGCGGCGGAGGCCGGGGTGCCGCTCAGCCAGACCGTCGCCATCGGCGACGGCGCCAACGACCTGGACATGCTCAACGCGGCGGGCCTGGGGGTCGCCTTCAACGCCAAGCCTGTGGTGCGGCGGGCCGCGGACGCCGCGGTCAACGTGCCGTTCCTGGACACCGTGCTCTACCTGCTGGGCATCACGCGCGAGGAGGTCGAGGCGGCCGACGCCGGGGACGGCGCGGCCGCCGGGGCCTGACCGGCGCGGACCCACGGGCAGGGAAAGGGCTCCGGAGCAGGTGCTCCGGAGCCCTTTCCGTACGGTCCCTGCGTCCCTGCGTCCCTGCGTCCCTGCGGCTCGGCCGGCTGCGGCTCAGTCGTGCGGCGACCAGAAGTCGACGAGGCGGCCGACGCCGTGCTCGACCGTCTTCCACGGACCGGAGAAGGTGATCACCGCGATGGCCGCCGTCGGGAATCCGGTGCGGTTCATCCGCGCGCGGGCGTCCCCGTCGCTCTCCCCAGCGAGGGCGTCGGCCAGTGCGTGGATGGTCGGGTTGTGGCCCACCAGCAGCAGGTCGTCGACGTCCTCCGGGGTCTCGTTGAGCAGGGCGATCAGGTCACCGAGGGTGGCGTCGTAGAGGCGCTCCTCGTAGACGGTGCGCGGGCGGTGCGGGAGTTCGTGGGCGGCCAGCTTCCACGTCTCGCGGGTGCGCGCGGCCGAGGAGCAGAGGGTCAGTTCGAACGGGATCCCCAGTTCGGCGAGCCTGCGGCCGGCGACGGGGGCCTCCTTGCGTCCCCGTTCCGCCAGCGGTCGCTCGTGGTCGGGGACGTCGGGCCAGTCGGCTTTGGCATGCCGGAGCAGGACGATCCGGCGGGGCGATGCAGCTGCGCTCATGACCCTCAGCTTTCCAGAAATCCGGCCGCCGGGCGCGGGCTGCGGGACGGATCACGGTTCGCCGCGGGAGGGTCACAGCAGGTGCTGCAGGAGCCCCGGGAGCCCTTCGCCGACCGCGTGCAGGAGCTGTCCGACGGGCTCCGCGGCCGAGGCCTCCGCGGCGCCGGGGCCCGCGACCAGGGCGAGCAGCGCCACGAAGGCGAGTGCGGGCAGGGCGAGCGCCCACCACGGCAGGCGCGTCTGCGTGCCGCCTCCGACCGCCGGGCGGGCGGCGCGGGTTCGCGGGGGACGCGAGGGAACAGCCTGCAGGGACACGGGACGCCTCCGTGGGTCAGCCGGGGTGCCGGAGCGGTGTCCGACCTTGCACCACGACGCTACGGAAGGACGGCCGCCGGGCCCATCGGGTGGCCCACCCACTCGACCCTGACCCTGGCCCCCTAGGGGAGGTGGGGTTGTCCCTACCCCGGGTCTCGGGGTCGCAGGTCAGCCGAACTTGGCGCCGATGATCGCGATCACCGCGACGAGGGCGGGCACGGCCATCATGAGGCCGAAGATGATCAGGAGCTTCTTCTGCGGCTGCGGGGGGTTGGGCTCGAGCACGGGCATGCGGCCCAGTCTCGCACCCGGTCGCGGCGCCTGCGCACGCGGGTGGTCAGAGCTCGTCCTCCACGGAGCGGTCGCGGCCGGCGACCACGCCCGCGGCGATCTGCGGCACCAGCAGGGCCAGCATGAAGGCCACGGGCAGGTCCCAGCCGCCGGTGTGCTGGTAGAGGGCCCCGACGAGGATCGGACCGGGGATGGAGAGCAGGTAGCCCGTGCACTGCGCGAAGGCCGACAGCCGCACCACCCCGCCGCCGGTGCGCGAGCGCATCCCGATCATGGTGAGGGCGAGCGGGAACGAGCAGTTGGAGATGCCCAGCAGCAGGGCCCACACCCAGGGCGCGGCGGCCGGGGCCGCCCACAGGCCGCCGTAGCCGACGATCCCGAACAGGCCGAGGCCGACGGCGAGTCCGCCCTGGTGCCGCATGCGGCCGGCGAGCGCGGGCAGCACGAAGGAGAGCGGTACGCCCATCACCATGGTGACGGCGAGCAGCACGCCGGCGGTGGAGGCGGAGACCCCGGCGTCACGGAAGATCTGCGGCAGCCACCCCATGGTGATGTACGCGCCCGTGGCCTGGAGCCCGAAGTAGACGGCGAGTGCCCAGGCGGTGCGGCTGCGGGCGATGCTGCCGGAGGGCGCCCGCTCCGCGGGCGGAGCTGCGG
>NZ_JARAVK010000166.1:0-20387 GCF_033792765.1 Streptomyces sp. PA03-6a
CCGCCTGCTGCGGTTGCTCTTACTTCCCACCTGGCCACTACTTCCTCTGGAACCTCACGTCCCAGTCTCCAGGTGTCCAACATCGAGGGGAAGCTTCACCGCGTACTCGCCAGCCGTGTAGATCTTCCCGGTCTGCCGTGCCCGACCATAGAGCTCCCGGGCCCGCCGGTTGACCTCCACGCCGCGCACGTATGTCCCCGACCCCTGCCGCTTCTCCACAAGGCCCTGATGGCTCAGCGCCTCCAGCGAGCGGGCAGCTGTCGGCCGCGACACGTTCCAGTCTGTCGCCAGCTGCCGCTCCGACGGCACCTCGTCCCCCGGCCTGAGGTCACCGCGCAAGATCTGATCGCGGATGTGGTGCGCGATCTGGAGGTACTTCGGCTGAGCCTCCTCGATCTGCGGCATCACAGCCTCCCATCCCCTTCAAGTGGCTATTACCTCTGGCCACTATAGGGTGAGTGGCCAATACCTGAACCCGTACGCTGGCCACGTGACGCGGTTGATCGTGGCAGCCGGAGGAGGGGGCGACGCTGTCGCCGCCGCAATGTTGGACGCCGCTTTGTACGGCACCGAGAACCCAGCGGTGATCCTCACCTACGCCTGGGACCGCTTGATCATCGACCCATTGCCGGGGCCCCGCAGTCCGGCCGACTTCAACGGCCTGCGCCAGCTGACGCCAAGCGTGTACGCCGTCCCTGCAGATGCCGAGCCTGTCGCTCCCGCCGGCTCCGCCCTCCCCCGCTTGGCCGCCGAACTGCCGCACACTCTGGCCCTGATCGACCCTCGCCGCGGCGCCGTTGGCCTGGCCCAGCAACTCGAAGAACTCATCGCCGAGCTCTCCCCTGAGTCCGTCGACCTCCTGGACGTGGGCGGCGACATCCTCGCTCGGGGCGATGAGCCCACGCTCAAGAGCCCTCTTGCGGACGCCTTCACTCTCGCTGCCTGCGCACAACTCAAGACCCCTGTCCGCCTCATGATTGCTGGGCCCGGCCTCGACGGAGAACTCCCGGCCGGGGACCTCATCGAAGCTCTCGGGTCGATCGTCCACACCCTCACAGCAGAGGACGTGGAGCCCATCGCGTCCATTCTGGAGTGGCATCCCTCCGAAGCCACCGCGATGCTCGGCGCCGCGGCGCGAGGTGTGCGCGGGCTGTGCGAAATCCGAGACGCCGGCCTCCCGGTCCAGCTGACCGACGAAGGCCCGACTGTCCACGAGGCTGACCTCGACAACGCGCTGCATCGCAACACGCTGTCCCGTGCCCTCGTATCAACGACCAGTCTCCAAGAGGCCGAGCAGCACAGTCGCGAGATCTGTGGGTACTCCGAGATCGACTACGAGCGGAACAAGGCACTGTGGCTCTCCGAGCAGCGTGCCGTGCCCTTGGACCCTGACAACGTCCTCGGCGAGCTCAGTCGCTTTGAAACAGAGGCCCGCAGCCGCGGGATCACCCATACGACGTTCCGCAGGTTGACGGAATCCCTCGGTCTACCCGGATCGCAGCGACAAGAGCTCCGCGCACTCCTCATCGAGACGCACCCGGACCAATACACGGCGCCCCTATGGCGGATCGCGTGACGAGCGAAGACTCTTTCCCCTCGGACGGCTTGCCCGCGCCCGAGTGCGTCTTGGCGGACACGGATTGGGCCGCCTTGTGGCACGCGTAGGGCCCGGCCGCAGATGTACCCGCACAGCTGCCCGCGCTGTTCAGCGACGATCGAAACGCCCGAGAAGCAGCGCTGCAGTTCCTGTTCGACACCGTGCACCACCAGGGCACTCTCTACGCGGCAACCGTGCCGGCAGCACTGTACGTGGCCTCCATCCTGCGCGACCCACGCACGAACCTCGCTACCGATCAGCGGCTCCCATTGCGTGCCGAGCTGCTTGCGTGGATTGCCTCAGTAGGACAAACGGCTTCTGACGACCTTGAAGACTCGCGTCGAGAGAGCGGATTCCCGCTCACCGCCTACCCGCAGGCAGTCGCCATCCGCAAGATGCGGCCACTCTTGTTCACAACCGTTTTCGACCTCACAGAGGACCCCGACCGCCGCATTCACGAAGCAGCCATCGCCGCGTGCATCCCGCTGATGGACGATCCCCAGCTGCACCACCACCGAGCCACCTTGGTCCCCTGGTTCGGCAGGTCCTCGGCACCAGCGAACTCTGGCAGCACCGCGAACGAGCCATCGACGCCCTCTACGCATGGGGCGAAGACTCCTCAGGGCTCGAAGGTCAGCAGAATCCCTTCGAATTCTGCGACAGCGACCTGCCACCCATCGGCACGTCAGTGTGGACTGCGGGCCCCTGGTTCAGCACAAGCGATGCAGACGGTCCGCCGTTTTGACGGCCCCGCTGACCATGATCAGGGACGCCATCACTCGCTGAGTTACAACCTTCTCCACGGGTTCAAGGCACCCGGCGTCGCTCACGCTCCGCCGGGCGCGCGGCCGACTTCCGGCCGCGCCCACGCTCCTGCCTCCGTCCCGCTCGGCACGGCCGTCCGCCGCCGCGCGCCAGCAAGGGTAGGCCGAGGGCATGAGGTCAGAACCGCGGTGGCTGGGGCGGGCGCCGACACGATCTTTAGCCACCTCCCCGGTCCGGGACCCGACGTCGAGCAAGACCAGGGGGCCGATCGGGCTTGTTGCGGGCAGGCAGGAGCCAGCCCGATCCGCGGCCAGCGTAAGGCCCCCTGGCCATGCCCGACCCCAGCCCAGGCAGGCCACCGGCCAAAGATCGCGCCAACGCCCTCGCTGTACAGTGCGGCCATGGAGAGGGGCGCTGTGAGAACTTCCGATCCGTGTGATTGGTGTGGCCGTCCTGGTCAGGTGATCCAGTGCAGCTACTGGGAAGAAGACGGGCGTTTGGCGTATCGCGATCCTGCCTTGTGCAACGTGCGTGAATTCCTACACGACGCCGACGTGGGCGATATCGCGAATACCTGCTACGAGCAGGCACCAGACTTCAACGCACGCCGTGCGGCGTTGCCGCCCATACAGACAGTTGGCGTGAGAAAGTGCGCCGGGGACAGCGACCACCTCAGGCTACCGACGAACGCCCTCGGGGCGTCGGTTGCTCCTGGTCCACTGACCCTGAAGCCCAGTTCTAGGCAACGGCAGGGGCCCGAGTGGGCAGGTACAGCGACCTCCGCGACCGGAGGCAACCGCCTGTAGCCTCACACGGCCGCCTACATAGTTGGAAAGTTGCAAAAAAATACCGCGAAGCGAAAGGGGAGTAATGGCAATCAATGTGGTCGTGAGGAAACTTCTTTGGGGTAGGGCTGGAAATCAGTGTGCCATGCCTGATTGCCTACAGTCCCTAACTGTCGACCTTGCCACCGAAGAGGAGGGAATTCTGGTGGCTGCCGGTGCGGTTGTCGGTGAGGAGGCACATATCCGGTCGAGCCAGCTAGCCGGACCGCGGCATGACATAAATTACCCCATTGACAGGCTGGACAGTTACGACAATCTGCTTCTCCTCTGCCCAACCCATCATTCGATAGTCGACAAGAATAACGGGGTACAGTTTTCGGTTGCGGATCTCGTAAAGATCAAGCTGACTCATGAGGAGCGCGTCGCGCGCAGTCTTGGCCCTGATGGGCTGCGCAAAAGAGAGATCGAGGAGCGCATGGTTGCGCTCGTCTTGCTCTGGGAACAGAAGATCGATCTTGATAGCTGGCATATAATCTCAGGACAGCTAAACATGCCCATACCCGTTATGGCCACCACCCATAGCAGATTGCTGAATGAGACTGCGATCTGGCTGTTCACCAAGAAGTGGCCCAAGGCTTTCCCGCAGACGGTCGACGCTTTCCGGAATTTGGACACGGCGCTGGGGGACCTAATCGCCCACTTCAATCTCTGCATGGAACCTCGCAATGAGAACAGGTGGGATCTTGAACGCCCATACAAGCGGCTTCAGAGGTGGGACTCAGCCGAATACGATCGGCTATTCACAATCACGCAACAACATCGCTTCGTTCTCTACAGCCTCGTCATCGAGATCACAAAGGCTTTGAATTATGTGATCGACTGCGTAATTGAAGAGGTAGACCCGCTCTACAGATTCGACACAGGGGCTGTGCTCATGCGTCAAGGAGACGGAATCATCCAGGCGGATCTACTACGAGTCGAGTACACCCCAACCGAAATCGAGCAAGGCTACCTGTATCCGGGAGTAGATTCCATCGTCGAACAGGTTCGGAATATGATCGCGACTGACGTTCGCAACTACGACTCGTCAGTCATGTTTCACCTCAACGCGCCAACGGTAAATGGTGAATGATCGAAATACGGCTTGACCACCCCAACGTCGCGTTTTACCGGGCAGGTCCACAGACTGCCCCGACCCGCCGGAAGCTTGCGGGGCCATGATCTCTCGCCCCATGAAAGCCACGGAATCCCCTGATACCTGGAGTTACTGGTCAGCGTAGGCCGATGCTGGAAAGCGCGGTGACTCCCAAGCTCAGAGCTCGTGTACACGACCGTTCAGATGAAAGAGAAGCCACTCGAGCCAGTCCGCCGTGACTCCTAGAGACAAGGCCCAACCGTACATGGAGCTGACGTAGATGGCGTATCGGGTCGGCCAATGGCGAGTGCCGGCCGCCTTCCAACTGGACCACCCGAGAGCGTTCAGTGAACGCAAGACCCGATCGTCGAGGATCAAGGCCCTATCGCACGTGGCGTCGCGGTCGTCAACGGCCGCGAACCACTTCGTGAAGAAGGATCGCCGCACTCCGTCAAGGACGAACTGCCGGTAGGCCCCGCTCAGGTCGCCGTCTCGGACCGCTTGGCGTGTGATCCAGAGGACAGCGGGCATGCGGGCGTCGGACAGGGCGGCTTCGGTGTACCGCGGCCCGCGTCCATTCGTCGTGCCCGAACCCCAGATCATGACAGCCACGAACAGGTCACGCAGGCCATCTGGATCGTCGCCCACTCCGTCACGGAGATCGGCCAACTCGCTCCGGCTGATGAGACGGTCGCCACTCACCCCGTTTGCACATCCAACGCCGATATCGCGTATGTGTGCCGCTCCGTACGGCTCCAGCCGTGAGAGCCACGTTCGTGGACGGAAGCGCACGGGCTTCTGCTTGCAATCGCCATAGCGGACAACGAGCTTCTGAAGCTGCTCGATCATGCTCCCCCTGGCCATAACGGCGACGTGCTGTGTGCACATCGGATGGGAGGACGTACCAGACGGACGGGCATCACCTATGGACGAGTGATGGACTCTGCCTGTGTCGTGGTTGCGTGGGCTCGCGCCACTGCCCGCGTCTGGGCCCCGTCTGAGCGACGTAGCACAAAGAGCGACGCTAGGGCGATGACACTCGGCCCCGAGAGCATGGACGCCAACCCAACATGGCCTTCCACGCCAACAATGACGGCTCCAACGAGCATGCCAGCGCTGAGAAGGAAGCCGGCGACAAGGCCGATAACGAACAGAACGTGGGACCGGCGTGCAGCGGTTTCCCGGGCCTGGACCCTGAGACTTTCAATCTCCATTTGGCGGATGGCCGATTGTTCAGCCATACGGAGTTCATGCTCGCGTCGCAGTTGCCGTTCAAGAGCCTTCAGAGCCACTTGTAGGTGCTCGGCCGGAAGATCTGCCCATTGCATCGCAATTTCCAGACCTGTCGGTTGATGCCGCGGCACATCGGCAGCTTCTCGGGTCATCGCTCCGTCCCCCCTCCGCCGTCAGGTACTGGTTCCAGCTGCTTGAGCCCTGGCGGCGGAGGACCGAGAGCCCTGAACAGCTCGTCGAATCCCTGGGAGAGATGGCGTACAGCTGCCCCGGTGTCCTGGTTCTCCGTCATTTCGAACAGGTCCGGGGGGGAGGTTAGAGGCAGTAGCCTTTCCACCAAACGCACAAACATACCTGCGGCACGCATGTGCTCGTCTGCCTCTCGAACGCTTACGGCACCAGGTACGCCAGCCGCTGCACGGGCCCGGCGAGTGGAAGCGGCAGCGAATAGGGCACTCCACTCCGCCAGTTCTGGCGCTGCCTCTGGCAAGACCTCCCATGCGCTGCGGATCCGGTGCCGACGCTCGCGACTAGCTTCAGGGCGCCCTCGCACGGCGAGCACTGCGGCTGCGGCACGCAGCGCGGCGAGGTGGGCTGCCTCGTAACGCTCGTTCGGACTCTGGAGAGCTACGGCCTCCCTAAGTCCGATGTGAGCCTGAGACAGCAGGTCGCGAGCTGCCGGGGGCAGTTTATCGGCAGTTCCCGCGGACTTTTGGCCAGTGCCGCTCTCAACCTCCTGCGCACGGGAAGAGGGGGCCTCAAAGCGATGCAGTCGGAAGGACCACTCACGCGGACCACGCGCAATTTGGACCCTACTTCCACGGCTGACATCCACCCACCGGGCCTGCAGTTCAGAAAGTGACGCCTCTGCAGCCCTCTCCGTCCGCAACCAGCCATCATCGCCTACAGAACGCAGGGCTTGCCGATAGGCGTCCGCCAGAAGATCCTCCGGGGACGGCGCCGGAACCACTCGCAGCAGCCGATCAGGCATCCGAAGTCTGCGCGTGTCCTGAAACAACCTCCAGGCCCCATAGGCAGCTAAGGCACCGAGCACGCCGACCAAGGGAAGGAACAACCACATCATGTTTCCCCCCAAACGCGGCCCTCACCAGAGACTACCAAGGGGGTGCGAGTGTCCAGGGGCGAACGCAACATTCCGGGGCGTCCTCTCCGCCCGCCGGCACGGAGCCCAGACGACGAGCCCGTACTCGCCGCCATCGAGCGCGACGTGCGGCAGCTGAACGTCATCGATGATGAGTACGGGGCGTGCTGCTCCATCGAGCGCGAGGACCTCTGCGAGTACATCGACGGCGTCCTCACCGAGCAAGGCGTCGACGCCTCGGCGCTCCTAGCCCGAACGGTGGCGTGACTGGTGAGTCAGGCGCCGGTATGCCTCTGGTACCAGCGCGTGCCACAACCGTGCCACATCGAGCGGTCACCCACAGTCAACGGGGGTTCACCGCAGTCAAGATGGCAGGCTGAACTGGGGATCCATCAAACCTGATTTGACCTGCGCACCCTCGATGACCCTGACCGCCAGGCTTACAAAGCCGGCGTCTCCGACAGCAGAATCCGAGACTGCCACAGCGAGACGCCATTAGCCCGCACGCAAGTTGACCCAGGGCCATGGAGCCGGAAGCGTGTACGGGCGTGCGTTCGACCTCAGCACGACGGCCACGATCGCGGCCGGCACTCACGGCGTCCACAGCGGGGAATGCTGGCGCGGAGTCGCGGAGCTGGTCACCAGGGAGGCCACACCCCCGGGAACATTGAGCCTCGCCAGGGCCCAGTCGAGGGCGTCGGCTTCACCATCGCACATCCTGGCTATCAGAGCGGTTTGTTCGGGCAGGAGGATCCGCCGGGGAACCACAATCGTCTCGCGGACCCGGTCGAGGGGCAGCCCCCGTCGGAAGCCCTGCGCAGCGGGGCGGGAGGCGGTCTCGTTGGGCGGAAGCGGCAGGCGTCGGCGGCCCACATTGGAGATGACGATCCCGGCGACGTGGGTGTACTCCGCAAGGAGAGGCCCGAACAGATCTGCAAGTGCATCGGTTTTGGCAGCGAGCGGCATCGCGGCGAAGGGGGTCGGCAGGTGGAAGAGGCCACTGTGGTCCTCCACCCAGATCCACGCAGTGCCCGCTCCTACCGTCTTGTTGCACTTGCCGCGTACCTTGCCCAGGAGTCGCCTGCCCTGGTCGCTCTCCACGGTGTCTCCGGAAAGGGTAGTGCCCTGGGGTGCCAAGCCAGGGTGCACCGTCAGCCGTCTTCCGGCGTTGCTGAAAACGTCAACCGGGGCCCCGAAGGCCACGCACCGCTGAGCGGCCTCCTCAGTCCGGTTCTGCCAGATTCCGAAGTCGTCTCCGTTGAGGAGTTCGGGGAGGTCGCCTTCCCAGTAGATGGTGCGGCCTCTGTCCAGTGCGAAGAGGTGCATCCGGCAGTTCTGGCGAAACTTTTCATATTCCTGGAGCTTTTGGTCCTCGGCGAAGGTGACGACCTCGATAAAGACCGGACCGATGCGAACGTCACCGGGACCGCCGCTGGCTTTCGCTGGCTCCAGTTCGACCGGGTACCCGCGATTCGCCCCCATGAGCGCGAGCCGGGCCTGCGTCTGTGTGTGTAGGAATCGGGACTGGGTGACATCGCATCGGGCATCGCGACGGACTGAAGCAAGGCCGGGCACTCCGGCTTCCTCCAAATACGCGTACGCGGTCCACCACCGGACAGCCTCCACCCATGCTCCCGGCGCCGCTCCGTTCAAGATCTGGAGCACCGGGGAGGCTCCGCCCAGACCGACGAACGTGTCGCTGGCCTTGCCTGACGCAGGGGAAGGCGTGACGGCCTTCGGCAGCCAGCGGTTATCGAAGAACGCGGTGAGGTCTGCCACCGCGCGTTTGGTCACGGCATGGCCTGCGGGGGTGAGGTAGTCGGCGCCCTCCGAGGCACCGAACCACGCCTCCCAGTCGATCGCCCGACGGCCCTGCTCGATTGCCCGCCATATCTCTTCGTCACGAGGGTGCATGCCCGACAGCATGAAGGACTCGCAGACTGGGTCGCATCCATTTTCCTGAAGCATGGTGGACCGCTAGGATGTCAACCCCTGGTTCAACCGTGCTGGGACGTCTTCTCGGGGTCCCTTACAGATTGCCGGGCGGTCAGAAATTGAAGACCCTCTTGGATTTGGATGGCAAGTCATCCGGTGTGCCCTCGTACATGCCGCGCCCGTCGCATCCAGGGCACTTCTGCATGCTTCCCACGTGCTCGTCTGGGCCGTCTGGGATGAATACTTCAGCAGTTCCTTCGCAGTCGTCGCACTCGAACCAAATCTCTTCGGGATCGTCGGAATCCATGTCGAGCATCACACAATCGTGACAGACCTCTGCTCGATATTTGCCGTCATAGATATTCTTCCCGTATTCGGGATCGAAAATCCTTCGCGCCTTCGCTTCATCGAAAGGCTCGCCGCACCTGGCACATTTCTTCATGCGCGACATGCTACCGGTCCGCGTGACCGGCCGACAGGCCATCGGCTGAGGGCTGCCCTCAAGTGATCATAAGCATGGGGCGGTTTCGTACGCATCCCGCTTGAGCTCGTAGTCGTCACCAAGGTGATTCACGTCAGATTGCACAGCTTGCCTGGCGTCCGATAGTTCGCGCACCGCGTTCTCTACCCGATCGACCGTTAGCTGATAACGCGTGTAGAGCTCAAGTAACTCCGCGCAGCGCAACACCATTTCAGCATGCTGTCGCTCCGTAGTCGCAGAGCTTTCGCTGCGCGACTTCGAGGCGATGCGACGGTCGCTGGCGTAACTGACTGGGTGACTGCTTGCGATCATTCGGGAGCACACCCAGTTCGGGGGCACATAGCTACGGTCGAGGCTTCACGTATGAACGGCGACGAAACGCACGGGTTCGCCGAATACTGCCGTAGCGGAATGCAGGTCCGCCAGCCGGGCCGACAACGTCGCCTCTGCCAGCCGCGGCGGCAGCGCGTCCCCGAATTTCAGGCCCCGCACCGCCCACTCGTCGACAGGAGGGAGGCAGAGCCGGTCCGGAGCCTCGCTCACCACTTCCTTCCACACCGGTGGAGTGATGTCTTCCCGCAGACGGATCCAGTGATCATTGATGCGCTGGGCCGGCACCGCGATCCCCTCCAACGTGGCGGCCAGAGTCGCGTTCGCCCGATGGCCTGCCCAGGTCCACCAGCGGAGTTGCCCCGATTCGTCGCGCACGATCAACGTGCCACCCGGGTGAACCTTCTCCAGGAAGACCTCACGTGCCTCTTTGAGCGTCGTGGTGGCGCGTTGGGTCAAGGCAACGGGCGGATCCGTGCCGAGCAGCACCTCGCGCACGGCGCGGGTGACCTCGAAGGAGGTGCCCTGGCCGAAGCCTGTGCCGCTCCACTTGGCCTTTCCTCCGCCGTCAACCGGCTCGACGAAGCAGCGTTTGCGGCGCCAGTCGATGTAGGTGACCTGCCAGCTGCGGCCGGCGAGGAGGAGTCTGCGGGGCCCGGCGACCCGCTCGGTGAGCAGGGCGGGGTCGGTGCGGCCGATCTCGGTGCGGCCCTGGAGAACGGTGAACTGCGGGGGCGCGGTGAAGACGGCGGTGAGGTTCATGAAGTGGCGGTGGCCGAAGCGCCGTTCGGTTTCGGGGCCGATGAACAGCATGCCGCCGTCCTGGTCCAGGTATCCCTCGTCGACCAGATGGCGGACGATCGGCCCGGCCGACCCTCCGAACGGTCCCAGACCGTTCCACCACTCCTGCCAGAGCCGGTCTCCGACGCGGTGTTCCTGAAGGCAGAGGGCGAGCAGCTGCTGGGCGACGATGTGCCGGGGCTCGGGCGGAGCAGTGACCGGTTCCACCCAGCCTCGCGACCACTGGAGCAACAGTCCGGCGGCAGCCAGGAGCCCGCCTTGGTCGAGGGTGAGGAAAAGGCAGTTCCGGGTCGTTCCGGGGCGGCGTCCGGTGCGGCCCAGGCGCTGCAGGAAGGAGGCGACCGAGGTGGGCGCGTCGATCTGGATGACCCGGTCCAGGTCACCGACGTCGATGCCCAGTTCCAGGGTGCTCGTGGCGATGATCACGCAGTCGCGCGCCTCGGCGAACGCGGTTTCCGCGCGTCTGCGTTCGTCGAGGGAGAGGGAGGCGTGCGAGAGGAACGTGGTCACACCCTTGGCCCGCAGTTTGGCGCCCAGCTCCTCGACCAAGCGCCGCGACTCGCAGAAGACGAGCCGCTTCTCCCCCCGATGGAGAGCACTGATGACGGTGGCCGCATTGTCGAGCGAGCCGACGTAGTCGAGCTGGATGTCACCCGGCGGTACGGAGGCTGGCGTCGGCTGCGCCTCGGCCAGGTGGGGCGCGACCACGCGTCCGGGGCGTCGGCCTGCTCCGGATCCCTGGAGCCAGGTGAGCAGGGCTTCCGGGTTGCCGACGGTCGCCGAGAGGCCGACGCGCTGCACGGAGCGGCCTACGACGCGCTGCAGGCGCTCCAGTACGGCAAGCAGGTGCCAGCCGCGGTCGTCACCGGCGAAGGCGTGGACCTCGTCGACGACCACGGTTCGCAGGCCGGAGAAGAAGGACGCGTGGTCGACATTGACGCTGACCAGCATGGCTTCCAGCGACTCGGGGGTGGTAAGCAGCACGTCGGGCCGGGAGGCGAGGATGCGCCGCCGCGCGCCGGCCGGTGTGTCGCCGTGCCACAGGGCTGCGGTCCGGCCGAGCCAGGCGGTGTAGGTCTCCACGCGCGGCAGCAGGTTGTTGAGCAGCGCCTTGAGCGGACACACGTACAGCACCGATGTGCCGGACCAGCCCTGAGCGTGCATCCGGGACAGCAGCGGGAAGCAGGCGGCTTCGGTCTTCCCGCCGGCCGTCGGGGCCAGCAGAAGGGCGTCGTCTCCTGCCGTCAGCGGGGCGATGGCGGCCTTCTGGAGCGGTCGCAGATCCTTCCAGCCCAGCGTGTTGACGATGTGGTGGACCAGCGCCGGTTCGAGGCCGTCGGGGGTGGTCACGGCAGATCCAGCTCGATGTCGTCCGCCCGGTCGGCGGCTGCGTTGCGTTCGGTGTCCGTCAACTCGTCCGCCGAAACGGTGAGCTGGTAGTGCTTGCGCGGGTCGAAGTCCTCGAACTCGTCGACGCGGTCGAGGACGTCGGCGACAAGCTTGCGGAGGAAGACGCGGGGGGCGATGCCGACGTTGCCACCCAGACCTCCGGTGACGGCGGTGGCGAGTTCGCCGATGTAGGCGTCGTCGACCCGAGCGGCGACACGCGCGGGGTGGCGGGCCGCGCCCCGGTGGAGGTCCCGCACCTTCCGGCCCAGTTCCCCCAGGCGCGGCAGGTCGAAGCCGGGCAGGCGGAGCTGGACGGCGCGGGGCGAGTCGAAGCGGGCGTCTGTGGTGAAGTCGGTGGCGAGCCGCTGGGCCAGGGGCGGGAGCCGCTGGACGCCCTGCTGGCCGTCGTAGAACGCCGGGGTCCCGGTGATGACGAGAAAGAGGCCGGGGAAGCGGCCTGCATCGATCTCGTCGAGGAGCTGGCGGAGTGCGTTGAGGCCCTTCTCCCGGACATCGCCGCGGACGCGTTGCAGGGTCTCTGTCTCGTCGAGTACGAGGAGCAGCCCCGGGTGACCGCAGTCGCGCAGCACGGTCAGCAGACCTTGGAGGAAGCCGAGCGCGGCGAAGTGGTCCAGGTCCCCACGCACTCCGGCGGCCCGGCGGGCAGAGGCGGCAACAGACTTCTGGCCGCCGAGCCAGGCGATCAGGGCTTCCGACGTCGCGCCGTCCCTGGCGGTGACGGCACGGCGGTAGCCGCGCAGGGCTGCGGCGAACGCCGGTGTCGTCCGGGCGACCTCGGCGAGCCGGCGTTCCATCAGCGTGTCCACGGCCGCGGCGAGGGCTTCCTCGTCGTCCTCGTCGATCTTTGAGCCGTCAAGGACCTCCTCCTCCAGGGTGTAGAACCACGAGTCGACGACCGCCCGCAGTGCGCTGGGCTGGTGGGTGGCGGTAGCCAGGCGCTCGGTGAGCCGACGGTAGACGGTCTCCAGCCGGTGCAGCGGTGTCTCGGTCTCGGAGATCTGCACTTCCGCGGTGGCGAGTCCGGCGCGTTTGGCCCGCTCGGCCAGCCAGCGGGCGAAGAAGGTCTTGCCTGAGCCGTAGTCACCACGGACGGCGTGGAAGGCGGCACCGCCGCGGGTGACGGTGGCGAGGTCGTCGTCCAGGGCGGCTTCGAAACGGTCCAGTCCGACCGCGAACAGGTCGAGGCCGGACTGCGGGACGGTGCCGCGCCGCAGGGCATCGATGACTTCGCGGCGCCGGACCGCGCTCACGGAAGCGGGCTCGGTCACGCCTTCTCCTCCCCCCGCTGTCCGTCTTCGGCCTCGTCCGTCTCCTGCGTGTCCTGCTTCGGCAGGAACTGCTCGCGCAGAAGCGGTACGTCGAGCTTCACCGCGTGCCCGCCGTCGATGAACCCGAGGACGGGATACCCCTCGACGTTCAGCAGTCGCTGGACCGTGGCGACGAATCCCTCGATGTTGCGGCGTACCCGCCCGGTCGCGGAGATCGCCGCGGCGAGAGCGGCCGGGGACATGGTCCCGCCGGCCGAGACGAGTGCGTCGATGACCGCACTCACCACCTTCGCCTCGGGCGCTTTGCGGACGTACTCCTTCTGGGCCGCGTACACCTCGCTGCTCACCACCGTGGAGCCGAGCGACTCTGCCTCCGGCGGTGCGGCTTCCGTCCGTGCAGACGGCCCGGCGTCGGCGGCCGGCGCGCTTTCGGAGGGTGCCATGGGTCGCGTGGGCGAGGGCACCACCGGCTGATCAGCGGGCACGCCAGCGGGCTGGGGAACGTCACGGGTGACGTGCGTCCGCCACCAGAGCGGCATGGACAGCTCCCGCGGCAGGGGCACCCAGTCCTTAAGAGGCTCCTCCCCTGCCGGCAGCAGGACGAGTACCGGGACGGTGACTTCGGCCATGGAGGCTCCGCCGTGGTATCCGGCGCGACGCCCGGTGTAGCGGATGTCCTCGCGCCACGGCAGGATCACCGCCGCTTCCCCGCCCTCGCGCACCCTCGGGCCGTGGACGGCGATCTCGCCCTCCGCCAGGACATCACCGGTGCGCCAGCGGGCGGACTCCGCACCGTCGGCGGCGGGCGCCGGGGCGTCCGAGCGGCTGCCGCGCTCCAGGACGTGTCCGTGGTCGGCGACGAGAACGACCGGGCGGCCGTAGCTGCGGGCGGCGGCGAGCAGTTCACGCAGGTGCGTGACGTCGGCCAGGGACCAGGTGGTGCCGCGGCCGTGCCGGCCGTTGTCCAGTGACTCGTCGATGGTGTTGAGGACCACGCCCACCACGGCGTCGGAGGCGAGGGCGGTCATGAGTTCGTGGGAAAGCGCGTGGCCCGCCTCACCACCGATGGCGGCCTTGTGGAAGAGGGCCGCCGCCTTGCGCCGCCGCTTCCAGAAGGCGATGAAACCGGTGGTCTCGGTCGACTGGCCGCCGTCGGCTGCCTCGCCCGCCAGCAGGGAGGCACGGCTGACGCGGGTGACGGAGGGCAGCATGGAGACAGCGGCGAGGCGTGTCGGGGGCTCTCCTACCTCCGGGCGGGGCACGATCTCGCGCCAGCCGTCGCGTTCCGCCTCCTCGCCGAGCTGGGCGGCGACCGCGCTGCTCATGCCGTCGAGGACGAGGAGGAGCGGTGACGCTTGGGCGGTCAGCGGGCGTACGACGGTGTCCAGTACGTTCTCGACGACGAGGCAACCGTCGGGGTGCTGGGCGGTGGCGTGCGCGGCCCAGGCGGCCAGCCTCCGGGCGAACTTCTGATCGAGGCGCTGCCTGCGCTCACGTGCCTGCTCGTAGAGGGCGCGCAGGTCCCGGCCGGCCTCCAGGTCGCCGTCGGGGTCGCCCACCCACAACACAGTGAGCGCTCGGTCCACCCAGCCCCAATCGCAGACGTGCGCCCGCACGGCGGCGGCCACGCTGGTGACGGCGGGCTCGGGGCCGCTGAGCCAACGCGCCACCCGTACGGCCGTCTCGGCGGCCTGGACCTTGTCCGGGCGGAGACCGGCCAGGGCGTGGCCGAGCAGGTCGACCAGCGCGGCCTCGCCGACGGCCGGAGAACGGAGGGCTTCCGCGACGGTCCGGCGCAGTTGCGCAGTGAAGCTGGAGGGGAGGAAGCGGCTCGCGGCGAGTCCGGGGGCAAGGTCCGCCTTGTCGGCCAGCTCGTCGGCCCGGTCCAGTACGGCGTCGACGCGCCGGCGGGCGTCCGGGCTGGTGCGGGCGTCGGCGATCCAGCGGGTGAGGGTTCCCTCCACGGCGTCGGTGAACACGGCGAGTTCCGAACGCCGGGGCATGACCTGCCCGAACAGTCCGCCGAGGGCGAGCACCGTGTCAGGCTGGGCGGCGGGATCCCGCAGTGCGGCGCCGAGCAGTCCGAGCGGCAGGGCGTCGTGGCCGAGTCCAGCCTCGGCGAGGGACAGCAGGACGGGGACGGCCGGTCCGGCGACCTCCGCGAGCCACTTCTTCAGTTCGGCGCGTTCGGTGGCGCTCAGTTCGGCGAACCGCCGGGGACCGGCGGGCGTGCGCGACCAGGCGAGCAGGGTGTCGGCGTCGAGAGTGACCTGCCCGTCCTGGCCCGAGGAGCCGTGCGCCGCGCGCAGACCGAGCCGTTCGGCGGTCAGGGCGCGCAGTGCCGCGTCCCGGGTCAGCACTCCGCCGACGCGTGGCCAGCCGTCTTCGGCGGGCTCCGCTTCGACCAGAGCTTCCAGCAACCACCGCTCGCGGTACATGCGAGGGTCCAAGCCGGTGGCGCCGAAGCGCTGGAGGACGACCTCGGCGTTCTCGACGGTGAGGGTCTTGCGCCGTATGGCCCTGCCGCGCACGTCCCAGCCGAGTTGCTCGTCGTCGACGCCCGTCGTCACCACGAGCACGTCGGAGGAGGCGGCCGCGTTCCGGTGCTCGCGCAGGGCGGCGACGACGCCGAGGACAGAGGCTTCGTTCCGTACGTGGACGCGCCGCGCCTCGCCGTCCAGGGTGACGGTGAACCGGGGGGGAGCGCCGGGCGCGTACTGGCCGTGGACGAGCACGAGGCTGTGCTCGCCCAAGTCCTTCGCGTTCGCGACGAGCAGAGCCTCGACGGTACGGCGGCCCACCCGGGGCAGGGCCGGGGCCATCAGCCGACGGTCCCTTCGCCGCCCGGTTCCGCCTCGGCTTCGGCGGAGCCGTCGGTCCCGGACCCGGTGTCGGTGACCGGCTGCCAGGTGACCTGGATGCGGGTGCCGGGGTGAGCGGCGAGGTAGGCGCGGATCTCGGCGTCGATCCCGGCGACCGTGGTGGCCAGCGTCGCCTCCAACTGGGTGGGCTCGACGAGGTGGACGGTCTGCCTGCGACCGGCCTGTTCCGGGACGGCGGTCTGCGCGCCGCCCTGGCCGCGGGAAGCGCCGTCCGGCGTGGAGGGCCGGTCCAGCACGGGCGTCGAGGGGACGGAGGGCTTGCCGTGGTCGGTGAGGCTGACGTCCTCGGCGGTCGGCTCCGGGGTGACCGGAGCCACGGGCGGAGTGGACGGCTGTGCGGGCTGGGCGAGGCGGGTGGCCTCGCGCATCAGGGCCATGACAGTGTCCGGGAGCCGGTCCAGGACGGGCACGAGCGAAACGGTCTGCTCGTGCTCGCGGGCGGTGCGGTGCACCTCGTCTAGGAACCTGGCCGCTCGCTCGCCGAGGCTGTCCTGTCGTATGGCGAGGTCGCGGCGTACGTCCTCCAGCAGGGACCACTGGGTGCCGCGCAGCGCGACGGCCACTTCCGGCGCGTGCCGCAGGGCGCCCGCGATTTCCTCGTCGGTCACGTCGTACGCAGCGGCGGCCAGCTCCCGCACACATGCGGCCGGTTCGGTGGTGCGCAGCAGCCGGGCGACGAGGTCGGCGGCGGCCTTGGTGGATTTCAGACGGGGCGCGTCGGCGCCGCCGGGCCCGGTCAGCCCGAGGGGGGCGGCGTGCTGCGTCAGGAGGGTGCGCACTTCGCCGAGGGCCACGCGGTGTTCCTCCGCGACCGCGCGCACGCCTTCGGCGAGCCGGGCGACGTTGCGGGCGAACAGGACCCGGGAGACGGCCCTCCCGAAGATCGTGCCGGCGCGGCCGAGCGCGGTGTGGAACTCGTCCTCGGTGGGCAGTTCCACGGCCCTCAGCCCGTATCCGGGGCCGATCCGCTCCAGCTCCGGCGCCTTGGGCAGCGGCGAGGTCTGATAGACCCAGGTGCGGTCGTCGAGCAGGGCGTACGTGGCAATGATCAGGTTGCTGACGTGGCGGTCGAGGCCGGTGTAGCCGAGGTCCTCGATCCAACGGCGAATGTCGTCGACGGACAGTTCCGGGCCAGCGTCTGGGTTCTCGGCGGCCTTCTTGTTGATGCGCAGGCGCCAGTCGGTGGTGACGTTGAGCGGCCCGTCGTGGACCTCGCCGAGCTGGAGGGCGTGCACGATCCGGCGGACCACCGGGATCTGCTGGCTGTCGACCACGACGCGCCGGGAGCCGTCCTCCATCGCCCTGGTGATCCATTCGAGCGTGGTCTTCAGCTCGCGGGTGGTGACGGCCTTGCGGGTGAGCCGCGGGTCGAAGTCGGGGTGCTTAGGGTGGCGGGCACCGAGCAGCCCGTCGGCCAGCAGGAGAAGGTTCTCCTCGAAGCCAACTGCCGGTTCGGGCCGGGTACGGGTGAAGCCCGGCTGGAGGGAGATCAGGTGGTGGCCCTCGGGGACCTCGGCGCCAGCGGTGCCGGGCTCGGCCCGGTTGATGCCGTAGAGCTGAAGCAGCGCGTCGGCGAGCTGAGAGGTCAGGCTGTCGCGGGACGCCTTGAGCTGGTTGCGGATCTGGACGCGCTCCTCGGCAGGGCGGGTCGCGGTGTGGTCGTCGAGCCGGTCGCGCTCAAGCAGGTAGTTGATCTTGAGGAGGCGACCGAGGCTGCGGGCCTTCTGCTCGGACAGGAAGTGCGGCAGCCAGACGATCGTCGGCGCCGTCCTCCCGGCGCGCTTCATCCGCTCCACCCGCTGCACGTCGTCCATCGGCGAGCGGCCGTGGTCGTCGAAGGGGTAGTCGAAGACGAAGCGGATGTTGCCCTCGGTCTGCTGCGCGAACTCGGCGTCCGGCAGGTGCGGGTCACGGACATTGCCGAAGACGAACTCGACGGTGCGCTTGGTGCCGCGCCAGACGACCGTCCGCTCGCACACGAACGCCTGGGCGTCAGGGATGCCCAGCGCCGCCCACAACTGGTCCTTGATCCACTGGCGGCGGTAGCCGTCCTGGTCGGCGACGCCCTGCACCTCTTCCAGCAGCGGCTCGACGTCCAGGTCGGACAGGTGCAGGTGGAAAACCGGGTCGGCGGGGTCGCCCTCGCTGCGCAGCTCGCCGTCGAAGCCCTCGGCCTGCAGCTCCTGCACCCGTTTGACGGCGACAGCCCCCGCGTCGCCCACCCGGGTCCTGATGGTGCCGTGGTTCAGCGCGGCGAGCCGGCCGCCGGTGAGCCGGGTCAGGGCGGGCACGTTGGGCGCGAGGGAGGCCAGCAGCAGCGTCTTGACCAGGCGCTCGTCCGTCTGGAAGCGCTTGTCGTCCGCCGAGCCGTACTTCGTCAGCAGGTGTTCGCGGACGCGGGCGTGGAAGCGGTGCGCAATCTCCGACTCCTTGCGGAGCTTCGCGGTGAACGCCTCACCGGTCCGCTCGGCGATCACGTCCCACAGATCGCCGATCGGCACAAGCTGGCCGAGCCGCAGGTCGTCGCGGTGGCGTCGCAGCAGCTCCTGCACCAGCTTGAGACCGGTCCGCTCGCGCTGCAGTGCACCGGACAAGTCGACCAGTACATTGAGCAGCGCCGGGGACAGCGGATACAGGGTGCGGAAGTCATCCCAGCTCGCCTCGGTGCGTCCCTGCGCGTCGAGCAGCACCTGCCGCACTTCGTCCCGCGAGGACTCCACGAGCTTGAACGCGTCGTCGCGCGCCTGCTCCATGCCTGGACGGGGCGCGAGCACACGGTGCTTGATGATCTCGACGAGGTTGCTGTCCTCCAGCTCCACGACGTCGAGCCGGCCGGCGAGGTAGTCGACCTGCTGCTCCAGGTTCTGCACGTCGGCGCCCGCGACGTCGGAGCCGATCAACTGGGACAGGTCGCGCTGGCGGGAGATGAAGGAGACGATCGGCACGGGACGGCCGCTGTCGGCGGACTCGATCAGCTTGACCAGCCGCTGCACCTGGTCGCGGACGAAGTCCTGGTCGCCCATGTGCGCCTGGAGCCACAGGATCAGCTCGTCGAGGAAGAGGACGACACCGTCGTAACCGAGCGACTGCGCGTGGCGGGAGACGACCTTGAGGCCGTTCTCCAGCGGGATGAAGGACTGCGCGTCGCCGCGGGCGGCCTGCGTGTACGCGGCCATGGGCCCGGTCAGCAGCGCCGACACCAGCCGCTCCCGCTCCTCGCTGCCGGGCGGCGCGGCGAAGGCACGGTCCAGCTCGGCGGTGCTCCAGCCGCCCGCACCCGGCAGGTCGGCTCCGCCGTCGATGCCCGGCAGGTCGTCCTCGTCGTCCTCACCCGCGCCGCCGGAGGTGGCCGTCGCCCCGGCGCCGAGCCACTGGCGGAACTTGTCGTCGTCGCCGAGGAACGTCCGCTGCCGGTCCGCGTCGGCGAGCAGGGCGTCCGACCGGTAGACGGCCGGGGTCGGCGCCTCCGGATGCAGCTCCCGCACGGTGTGGACGTACCCGCCGAGCAGCGCCGAGTCCAGGTCGGTCGACCCGACCAGGTGGTACGGCACCATCAGGAACCGGCTGCCGCCCAGCCAGTCCCGGTGCTCGGCGACGACCTCCTTCAGCCCCGGCTTGTCTAGCGCCCCCTCGTGGCCGTGCAGCACGGCGTGCAGCACGGTTAGAAAGTGGCTCTTACCGGCGCCGAAGGAGCCGTGCAGGTAGGCGGCGTGCGAATCGCCCGTACGGACCGCCTTCGCGACCAGGCGGAGCGCCTTGCGGAACGCCTTGCGCAACTGCTCGGTGACGACGTACTCCGCCACCCGCTCGTCGGCCTCGTGGAAGCCCTGGGAGAGGTCGACCTTGAAATCGCCCGCGTGGACGTCCTCCTTGATGTCGATGACATCCCGGAGGAACAGCTCTGTGGTCGACATCAGGCGATCATTCCCTCACTGTGCTGGCGGCCGGCCCGGACAGCGCCCCCCACTGGCGTTTGGCGCGACGTCCATCTTGCCAGGTGGGTCCGACAGTGGGAGGGGAGATCGCAACCCCTTCCAGGAGGAGTCTCACAGCGAGTGACGAGTGCGGCGCTGACCGCCAGGCGCCGCTACCCGGGGTGTCCGGCCGTCTCCGGACTGAGGTCCAGCTCCGCCCACACGGTCTTGCCGGGACCGGTGCGCTCGGTCACGCCCCAGCGGGAGGCCAGGGCGTCGACCAGCAGCAGCCCCCGGCCCCCGTCGGCATCGGCGGGCGGCAAGCAGACACGTCGGCAGGGCAGGGTGGGCGTCGGACACCTCGACCCGCAGAAGCCCGGCGGCGGGTGTGTGGACCAGGCATAGCGCGAAGTCCCGCCCCGGGCACGCGTCCGTAGAGTACGGCGTTAGCGCTCAGCTCCGCGACGATCAGTACGGCGGCGTCGGAGGCGGAGGTGCCGTGCGGCACGCCCCAGGTGGCGAGCTGGTGCGCGGCCAGTCTGCGGGCGCGGCGGGCGCCGCGACGGGTCGCGGACAAGCGCTGAGCGAACGCACGGTGACTTGAGGTTGTTGCGTCGGCATGGCGTCCACCGTCCCGCCGCCGCGAGCCCGCCGAACAGGACCGACGCTGGTACAGCTACGCCTGCACTGGTTCACCCACTGGACTGGGCGGGTCGCCGTGCGTGACCACGGGGCGGGTTCGGTGGGTG
>NZ_JARAVK010000167.1:0-20298 GCF_033792765.1 Streptomyces sp. PA03-6a
GCCCGTGACGACGGCACGCGCCGGGGCCGTGGGGCCCCACCGCCCCGGCGCGTGCCGTCGTCACGGGAAGCGGCCCGCAGGAGGACCCCGCCGGGGCGGTCCACCCCGGGGGAATCCCGTGCGCCGGCCAGGTCATGCGCTGCGTCCGCTCCTCATGTCAGGTCCGCCGCGGCGAGGACGGCCCTGCGGGTCAGCACCCTCACCAGGTGCTCCCGGTAGTCCGCGGACGCCGACAGGTCGGACGCCGGACGGGTGCCCTCCGCCGCGCTGCCGGCGGCCGAGGCCACCGCCTCCGGTACGGCGTCGGCACCGGCGAGGGCCGCCTCGCAGGCGGTGGCGCGCACCGGGGTGGGCCCCATGTTCGACAGCCCGACCCGGGACTCGACGATGCGGCCGTCGTCCCTCCGCACCAGCGCGGCCACCCCTACCACCGCCCAGGCCTGCGCGCTGAGCTGGAACTTCTCGTAGTGGAAGCCCCAGGCGTCCGTCTTGGGCACCCGTACCTCCACCAGCAGTTCGTCGGGCCGCAGCACCGTCTGCAGGTAGTCGGTGAAGAACTCCCGCGCCGGGACGGTCCGCCGCCCGTCCGGCCCCTGGACGACCAGCTCGGCGTCCAGGGCGAGGACGGCCGCGGGCACGTCCCCCGCGGGGTCGGCATGGGCGAGGGCGCCGCCGATCGTGCCGCGGTGACGCACCGCCGGATCGGCCACCGTGGCCGTGGCGGCGGCCAGCAGCCCGGCGTGCCGCCGCACCAGCGGGTCGTGCACGACGTCGTGGTGCGAGGTCAGGGCGCCGATGACGAGGGTGTCCCCGTCGGCCCGCACCCCGCGCAGGCCGGGGATCCGGCCGACGTCCACCAGGAGTTCGGGGAAGGCGAGCCGCATCCGCAGGATGGGCAGCAGGCTCTGACCGCCCGCCAGCACCTTCGCGTCCTCCCCGGCGAGCGCGAGCTGCCCCACCGCCTCCTCCACGGAGCGGGGCCTGGCGTAGTCGAACGACGCGGGAATCATGAGCCGTCCTCCTCCGGCCGGGCGGACCGCGCGTCCCGCAGGGCCCGCCAGACCCGTTCCGGTGTGCACGGCATCTTCACGTCCTTGACGCCCAGCGGCCGCAGGGCGTCGACCACGGCGTTGACCACCGCCGGGGTCGAGGCGATCGTCCCGGCCTCGCCGACGCCCTTGACGCCCAGCGGGTTGGTGGTCGCCGGCGTCTCGGTGCGGTCGGTGAGGAAGTCGGGCAGGTCGGCCGCACAGGGCACCAGGTAGTCGGCCATGGTGCCCGAGACCAGGTTGCCCTCCGCGTCGTACACGGCCTCCTCGAACAGGGCCTGGGCGATGCCCTGGGCGAGACCGCCGTGCACCTGGCCCTCGACGATCATCGGGTTGACGACCTTCCCGACGTCGTCCACGCACACGTAACTGCGGATCCGGACCCGGCCGGTCTCGGTGTCGACCTCCACCGCGCACAGGTGCGTGCCGTGCGGGTAGGAGAAGGCCTCCGGGTCCTCCACGTGCTCGGCGTTGATCGTCGGTTCCAGCCCGTCGGGCAGGTCGTGCGAGGTGAACGTCGCGAACGCCACCTCCTGGATGGTCCTGCGCGCCTCCGGCGAGCCCTTGACCGAGAAGACGCCGTCGGTGAAGTCCAGGTCGTCCTCGCTCGCCTCCAGCAGGTGCGCGGCGACCTTGCGGGCCTTGTCCACCACCTTCCGCGCGGCGCGGTGCACGGCCACCCCGCCGACGACCAGCGAGCGCGAGCCGTAGGTGTCCATGCCCTGCGGCACCGTGCGCGTGTCGCCGTGCAGCACCTCGACGTCCTCGAAGGGCACGCCCAGCACGTCCGCCGCGATCTGGCTCCAGCTCGTCACATGGCCCTGCCCGTGCGGGCTGGTGCCGGTCAGCACCTCCACCTTGCCGGTGGGCAGCATGCGGATGGAGGCCGCCTCCCAGCCGCCCGCGCCGTAACGCAGGTCGCGCAGGATCCGGCTGGGCGCGAGCCCGCACATCTCCGTGTACGTCGACACCCCGATGCCGAGCCGCGTCCGGTCGCCGCTCTCCTGCCGCTTGCGCTGCTCGGAACGCAGGTCGTCGTAGCCGAAGAGGGCGAGCGCCTTGTCCGTCGCCGACTCGTAGTTCCCGCTGTCGTAGGTCAGTCCGCCGATGGTGGTGTACGGGAACTCGTCGTGGCCGATCCAGTTGCGGCGGCGCACCTCGACCGGGTCCATGCCGAGTTCGGCGGCGAGCTCGTCCATCATGCGCTCGATGGCGAAGGTGGCCTCGGGGCGGCCCGCGCCGCGGTACGCGTCGGTGGGGGTCTTGGTGGTGAAGACGCCCGTGCAGGTGAAGTCGTAGGCGTCCATCTTGTAGATGCCGGGGAACATGAACGCCCCGAGCAGCGGGACGCCCGGCGTCACGATCATCAGGTACGCGCCCATGTCGGCGAGCAGGTCGACCTTCAGCCCGAGCAGCTTCCCCTCGCGCGTCGCGGCGAGTTCGAGGTCCTGGATCTGGTCGCGGCCGTGGTGGGTGGCCAGGTAGCCCTCCGAGCGGGACTCCGTCCACTTCACGGGGCGGCCCAGCTTGCGGGCGACGGCCAGGCCGAGCGCCTCCTCGCCGTACACCTGGAGCTTGGAGCCGAAGCCGCCGCCGACGTCCGGTGCGACCACCCGGAGCCGGTGCTCGGGGATGCCGGTGACGACGGCCATCATCACGCGCACGATGTGCGGGATCTGCGTCGCGGAGTACAGGGTGTACTGGTCGGAGGTGTCCGGCGGCACCGCCACGACGGCCCGCGGTTCCATGGCGTTGGGGATGAGCCGCTGCTGGACGAAGCGCCGGCGCAGCACGACGTCGGCCCGCTCGCGCACGGTCGCGTAGTCCTCGCCGGTGGCCAGCGGCCAGGTGTAGCAGCGGTTGGTGCCCTTGTCGGCGTGGACCAGCGGGGCGCCCTCGGCGAGCGCCGCCTCCATGTCCAGGACCGGAGGCAGCGGCTCGTAGTCGATGTCGATCGCCTCCAGCGCGTCGGCGGCCGCGTAGCGGTCCCGGGCGACGACGACGGCGACCGGGTCGCCGGTGTGGCGGACCTCGTCGACGGCGACGGGCGGGTGCTCGGGCAGCACGATGTCCTCGGTGACGGGCCAGGCGCACGGCAGCGACCCGAGCCCCTCGGCCAGGTCGCGGCCGCTGTACGCGGCGACGACCCCCGGCCGCTCCAGGGCGGGCGTGACGTCGATCCGCTCGATGCGGGCGTGCGCCATGGGGCTGCGCAGGATCGCCATGTGCAGCAGGCCCGGGACGGTGATGTTGTCGGTCCAGTTGGTCCGGCCGGTCACCAGCCGGGCGTCCTCCTTGCGGACCCGGGCGCGGCCGACCTCGGGCTCGCGTCCGGTGAGCTGGTCGGTCATACCGGTGCCCCGCTTCCGGCCGTGCTGGGCTCGGCGTGCTCGGCCACGGCGCCGGGCTCGGGAGCCTGGTGCCGGCGTTCCTCGGCGGCGGCGGCCAGCACGGCGCGCACGATGTTCATGTAGCCCGTGCACCGGCAGAGGTTGCCCTCCAGGCCCTCGCGGACCTCCTCGGGCGTGGGGTCGGGGTTCTCCCGCAGCAGGTCGCGGGCGGCCATGATCATGCCCGGGGTGCAGAACCCGCACTGCAGGGCGTGCTGCTCGTGGAAGGCCCTCTGCAGCGGGTGCCACTCGCCGTCGGCGGAGGCCAGCCCCTGGATCGTCGTCACCTCGCCGCCGTCGGCCTGGACGGCGAGCACCGAGCAGCTCTTCACGCTCTTCCCGTCGAGGTCCACCGTGCAGGCACCGCAGTTCGTGGTGTCGCACCCGACGGGGGTACCGGTCAGACCGAGCCGGTCCCGCAGGTAATGGACGAGCAGGAGGCGGGGCTCCACCTCGTCCTCGTAGGCCGTGCCGTCCACCTTCACCGAGATGCGGGTCATATGCCCTCCCAGAGGCGTCGCGTGGCGAATCCCCCGTTCTGCTCCGATACGCGCAACTGTAAGTCGCGCCCGGGGACAACGCGACGCCTCGGACGCGAGTTTCAGGGGGCTCTTGCGCTCGGAAATCCGAGGCGTAATGTTGATTACATGATTACCAGCGAACAGAAGGAAGCGCTGCGCGGCTGGCTCGCCGGGCGGCTCCCCGACGGACTGTTCGAGGCGCTCGTGGACGTGGCCGTCGACCGCGAGGAGATCACCGTCGTCGGCCGCATCCCCGAGCCCGCGGTCGGCGCCGGCGCGTCACCGGTGGAACGCGAGGCCGCGCTCGACGGACGGATCGCCGAGTTCCGGGAGCGCACCCGCGAGGACCGCGTCGCCGTCGCCCGCGAGGCGGAACACCGCTTCGGCCGCAAGGTCTCCTGGGGCGTGGAGTGCGGCGGGCGCCGGGCCCTGTACACCACCGTCTCCGTCCCCGTCATGACCCGGCTCCGCCAGCCCGAGCGCCAGGTCCTCGACACCCTCGTCGCGGGCGGCGTCGCCCGCAGCCGCAGCGAGGCCCTCGCCTGGTGCGTCCGCCTCGTCCGCGGCAACACCGACACCTGGCTCGGCGACCTGCGCGCATCCCTGGAGCACGTCCAGCGCGTCCGCGCGCAGGGCCCCGACCGCGACACCCCGGCGTCCGCCGAGGACGACTGACCGTCCCCGCCCGCCCGGCCCGGGCGACCCTGCGCTCAGGCCCAGCCTCGGCGGGCGGCGTGCCAGCCGAGCTGGATGCGGCTGTCGACACCGGCCTTGGCCATGAGTTCGGCGATGCGGCGCTGGACGGTGCGCCGGGAGACCCCGAGGCGGCTCGCGGCCGCCTCGTCGGTGAGCCCGGCGAGCACCAGCGCGAGCAGGCGGGCGTCGAACTCCTCGATGCCGTCCGGGCGCTCCTCGGCGACGCCGTCCCCCGCCGCCCGCGGCGACAGCGGATAGGCCTGTTCCCAGGCCAGTTCGAAGTACGCGACCAGCGCGTCGAGCAGCCCGCCCGCGTGCACCAGCACCGACGCCGCGGCGGTGTTCCGGCCGCTGAGCAGCGGCAGCATCGCCAGGTCCCGGTCGGCGATCATGAATTTCACCGGGACGACGTCGGTGACGCCGATCCGCTGGCCCGCCGCGAGGTCCGCGAGCGCCCGCGTGACCATGCCGGGCTCGTTGAGGGCGTCACGTTGCACGATCGTGCGGTAGAGGACCCCGCGGCGGACCCCGGCGCTCTCGGCCGCGTTGTCGTCCGGCCGCACCACGGCGAGCTCGGGCACCATCATCGACCGCACCTCGTGCCGGGCGGACTCCTGGAGCTGCCGGAACCGGTGCCGTACGGCGCCGACCTCGCTGATCACCTCGACGACGCCGCTCCCGGCGGAGGTCCGGTGCTGCTCGGCCAGTGCCAGCACCGCGTGCTCCGCCGCGCCGAGCTCGTCGCGCCGTCGCCGCAGTTCGCCGCCGAGGGCGACCGTGGGGGGTGCCGCCGTGAACCTGGCCGCCGTGCCCGTCACGGCCTCGTGCACGGCGAGGCCGCGCCCGGTCAGGGCCGTCAGCAGTTCCCGTACCTCCCCGGTGGCCCGGCCGCTTTCGGCCGCGAGTTCGTGGACGGCGGCACGGCCGCGGGCCACCAGGAGACGGTAGATCTCCTCTTCGGCCGGGCCGAGACCGAGCGCGGCGAGCATGGGACTCCTCGGAGCGGGTGGGGACGCCGGGCGGGCCCCGGCCTGTGGATGCCCGGGGCCCGCCCTTGACGCGGATGCGGAAAGTTACTTCAGTCCGTAGGCCCGCGTCACCTCCTGCGTGAGGCTGTTGCCCGCGTCGTCCCAGGTCCGGGCCTTCAGCGACACGAACCCGCGGTGCGGGGCGTCGAAACGGGCCGTCCAGTGACCCGCCGCCGTACGGTCCAGGCGGACCGGACGCCAGTGGCGCCCGTCGTCGTAACTGACGGACAGCGTCGCGCCCGCGACCCGGCCCGCCCCCGCCGCGTGCGGCAGGTGGCTGCCGGTCAGGCGCAGGGTCTGCCGGCCGCCGCGCGCGTTCCCCGAGAGGTCGGTGGCGATCCCGTAGTCCAGTTGCATGAGGGCCATCCGGTCGATCCCCAGCGGATCGGTGACCGGCTCGGACCTGACCCGCCACACGCTGTGCGTCCGGGGGGAGAGGCGGTAGGCGGCCGCGTCGCGCTCCGCGCGCAGGTCCAGGGTGTACGTCGAGGGCACGGTCGGGACCGGCCAGAGCGTCGCCGACGCGTACGCCGAGGTCTTCACCAGCTCACCGTCCTGGTACACCTTGAGGTCCAGGCCGGCGGTGCCGTCCTGCATGGTGCCGCCATGGCCGCTCCCGCTGTCCGTCCAGGGCTGGACGTTGAAGGACAGGAAGCCCTGCTGACGCTCGGACCACCAGTAGCCGCCGCCGTTGCGCGGATGCGCGACGGGGGCGAACCAGTCGCTCGCCACCCGGGTGCCCGCCCGGTACGTGGTGAGGGCGCCGTTCGACTCGAGAGCCAGACCGGGCCCCGTGATCGCGTCCTCGGCCCACGAGGTACCGGGCTGCGCGGAGAGGTAGTCGGTCCGCGTCCCGGGCATGTCCATCCTCAGCGGGAACCCGACCGCGTAGGTGCGGTAGGGCCGGTAGTCCCAGCGGTACTCGCCACTGGGGTACCCGGTGGTGCCGTGGAAGCGCATGTCCACGACGGCCAGTTCCGAGGCGCGCGGCCGGTAGGTCAGGCCCGTCGCCGGGATCCGGCCCGGGTGCGGGGCGACCAGGTCGTAGACGTACGGCGAGTCGGGCACGCCCTCGACGTCCAGGCGCAGCGTCCCGTGCCGGGCCCGCTCGATCAGCGGCCTGCCCTCGCGGGTGGTCACCGAGGCCACCGGGACGCTGCTGTAGCCGCCCTCGTCGGTGCCGACGTACTCCAGGAGCTTGCCCGGTCCGTCGTTGACGACGATCAGCAGGGCGGCGCCGGCGTCGGCCGCCGCCTCGGCCCGCTGCGAGCCGGTGAGCGCGTCCGAGCGGTCCACCAGCACGGCCTTGCCCTTGACGCGCAGCCCGGCGTAGTCGGCGGGTGCGCCGGAACCGGCGTACACCACGCCCATGCGTTCCCGGCCCTCGTAGAAGCCGGTCCCGGCCTGGCCCAGGACGGTGACGGGCCTGCCGTCACGGGACAGGGACAGCAGCGGGTAGGCCTTGCGCCAACGGGTCTCGTACTCGAAGGTGCCGCGGGTCACCTGCCGGGTGGGCAGGACGAACATGCTGTCGTACGTCGACGGCAGGAGGTACTGCGAGTCCACGGTGCTGGTACCGCCGTCCGAGCGGTACCAGTTCATGTAGAGCATCCGGTCCTCGGTCCTGCGCGGCACCTCGGCGGTGACCTCGAGGGTCCTGCTCGCGTCCAGGACGAGCGCGCGGCCCCGGTCCATGACGAGTTCCGGGTCGCCCATCAGGGCCATGCCGAGGGAGTCGGGGCCGTGGCTGCCGGCTACGGCGAGGTAGCTCAGCGCGCTGTAGGTGCCGGCCCGCAGTCGCACGGTCGCGCGGCCGGTCCCGTCCACGGGGACGATCTGCGGGTCCGCGTCGGTGCCGAAGCGCTGCAACTGGACGAAGCCCGGGGCGGGCTTGCCCGACCGGTCCTTCAGCGTGACGTCGAGGGGGTGACGCTCCTCCTCCCGGTACAGCCCGACCTGGGTACGTGCCCGCACGGCGCCGGACGCGTCGCTCGCGGAGATCTGCCCGAGGTAGCGGCGGCCGTCGGCGCCGAGCCCCGGCCGGGCGGTGGCGGTGACGGAGGCCGTCCCGTGCGCCGGGACGGTCACCGAGTCCGCGGAGAGGGTGAACATCCCCTCGGGTGCGGGGGTCCCGGCGTCGGCGCCCGGATCGACGTCGTACGGGCCGCCGGCCACGGCTGCGGTCATGCCGAGGGCAAGGGTGACGGGGGAGCCGCCGCTGTTGCGGTAGGTGACCGTGCGTCCGACCGCGGCCGGGCCGCCGTGCGGCCAGGCGTCGAAGCCGAAGTACGCCGAGCCGGTGGCGGTGACCGTGGCCGCGGTGGAGGCGGCCAGGTCGGCCCGCCCCGCCCCGACTTGATAGGCCGTCAGTCCGGGGAGCGGCTTGGCCGTGCTCATCAGTGCGTCTTTGAGCTGCGGGGCACTCCAGTCCGGGTGCTCCTGCGCCAGGATCGCCGCGGCGCCCGCGACGTGCGGAGTGGCCATCGAGGTACCGCTCATCGTCTGGTACCAGCCGCCGTCGGCGCTGCCCCCGGCCTTCGCGGCCAGGATGTCCACGCCGGGGGCGGCGATGTCCGGCTTGAGCGCGTAGTCGCCGTACCGCGGGCCCGTGGTCGAGAAGTACGCGAGCTCGTCCTCGGAGTCCACCGCGGCCACGGTCAGCGCGGAGCCGGCGGTTCCCGGGGCGCTCATCGACGCCTCGTAGCCGGTGTTGCCGGCGGCCACGACGAACAGCGCGCCGCTGCTCTCGCTGAGCCGGTCCAGGGCCTGACTCATCGGGTCCGTGCCGTCGGTGGGCTCGGACCCGCCGAGGCTCATGCTGACCACCTTGGCGCCCTGACCGACCGCCCACTCCATGCCCGCGATGACCCAGGAGTCCTCGCCGTACCCCTCGTCGGCGAGCACCTTGCCGATCAGCAGGTCCGCGCCGGGGGCCACGCCCTTCTCGGCGCCTTCGGAAGCGGCGCCGCTGCCGCCCACGGTGGAGGCGGTGTGCGTGCCGTGCCCGTTGCCGTCCTCGGCGGATTCGCCGGGCACGAAGCTGACCGCGCCGCTCACCCGGCCCGCCAGGTCGGGGTGGTGGGTGTCGGCCCCGGTGTCCAGCACGGCGACCTTGACGCCCTTGCCGTCGAGCCCGGAGCCCCAGGCCGCGGGCGCGCCGATCTGCGCGGTGCTGTCGTGGAGCGTTGCGCGGACCCGGCCGTCCAGCCAGATCCTGGACAGGCCGCCGCGCAGGGTGGGCCGGTCCGCGGGGGCGTCCGTGGCCACCGAGGTCCACAGTTTCCTGACCTGCTTCTTGGCCGCCCTGACGGAGGCCCCGTTGACGCTCCTGAGCGACCGCACCTTGGTGGTGCCGGCGGGCGCCGTGGCCGCGACCTCGCCGCGGTAGCCGAGGATCAGCGGGATGCCGGTGCTGTGCTGGTCGTCGTAGCCCTGCTCGATCAGCGAGGTGACGTCGAACAGCCTTCGGTCCAGGCGGTTCGCGGCGAGGTAGGGCAGGGCCTCGTCCGGGTAGACGTACAGGTCGTCGCCGACGGTCTCGGTCCGTACGCCTCCGGTGGAGCCGTGCGGGCGCCGCACGTCGACGGACTTCTTGCCGCCGCCGACGTCCGTCACCCGGACGACATGGCCGGTGATCAGCGTGACCGTGCGGGTGGCGACGGAGGGACGGGCCGCGGCTGGTGCCGGCGGTGTGCCGTCCGCCGCCGCGGGCCCGGCCGGGCCGGTCAGGGTCGTGAGGACGGCGACGACGCCGACGGCGGCCGCGAGGGCCCGTCCGCCTCGTGGGCGACGGGGTATGAGGGAGGTCATGGCCCGGTCCTACCGGCCCCGCCCGGACCGGGGGAACGACCGGCGACTGGCGTCAAAGCGCCACGTCTCACATGTGCCAGCGGGCCGGCCCCGCAACCGGCGACACCGTCCGGGCCCGTGCGGCGGACGGCACGCCGTCGTCGCACCGGGGCGCACCGCGCCGGCCGGCCGCAAGTCCTCCGGCCCGCACGGCACTTCGTGGTCGTCCGCGTGCCGGCGGTCCTGCCGGGCCCGCCGGGCGGCTGCGTCGTCCCCTTTGCGCGCGAGCGCCGTGCGAGACCCCGTCACCCGGTGCGGGCACCTGCGCCGGTGAGCCGTACGGGTTAGATTCGGAGGCGTGTTGCGCATCGTGGACGGCAGGAGCGGCGAGCCCGTGGAACTGGACCCGGGGCGGCGCTTTCCGCTGCGGGTGCTGGCCCACACCGGCGCCGTGGGCGGGACGACCGCGCTGAGGGTGCTGCTGCTGGCGGACGTCCTGGCGCGTACGGCGGAGACCCACGGCGGGCAGGTGCTGGTGGCCTCGGTGGGCCCGGCCGACCCCGCCCTGGACGCGGCCGCGGCGGCACTGGGCATCAAGCCCGGCGCGGCACGCGGCGACGACGTACGCGAGGCCGAGGAGGCGCTCGCCGGCCCCGCCCGCGTGCACGTCGCACCGGCGGGCACCGGGACCGGCGGCCCCCGCCTGGACGTCGGACCGGTTCACCCGGACGAGGTAACCGCGGGGCCCGGCGTACGGCTGGCGCTGCTCCGTCTGGACCGCCGGGCCCCGGCTGAACTGACCCCGCGGACCCTTGAGGCGGCGGACGCGGGGCTCCGGCACTGGCGCGGTGCCGTGGCCCGCTGGGCCGAATCGCCGTCCAGACCGATGTGCGCCGAGTACGTGGAGCGTCTCCAGGCGGCCCTGAGCGCGGATCTGGACACCGCCGCCTACCTGGCCGCCCTCGACCGGCTGGAGACGGAGACCGCCCTGCCGGACGGCTCCCGCTTCGAGACCTTCGCCCAGGCGGACCGCGTGCTCGCCCTCGAGCTGACCGGCGAGGTCGGCGGGGTGAGGTCGTGAGGCGCCGCACGGAAGGACCGCGACGGCTCGTCGTGCTGCGGCACGCCAAGTCGGCCTGGCCGCCGGACGTCCCCGACCACGACCGCCCG
Organism: Streptomyces sp. PA03-6a; assembly: GCF_033792765.1. NCBI lineage: Bacteria > Bacillati > Actinomycetota > Actinomycetes > Kitasatosporales > Streptomycetaceae > Streptomyces > Streptomyces sp. PA03-6a. The sequence continues at coordinate 10,644 of NZ_JARAVK010000167.1, forward strand.
CTCGGCCCCCGCGGCCGACGTGACGCCCCGGCCGTCGGCCGCTGGCTGCGCGAGGGCAAGCACACCCCCGACCTGGTGATCTGCTCGACCTCCCGGCGCACCCAGGAGACCTGGGAACTCGCCGCCGAGGCCCTGGGCGCCACGCCGCCCCCGCCGGTGCGCCTCGACGAGCGGGTCTACGCGGCCACCGCCCGCGCCCTCCTCGACGTTCTGCGCGAGGCCCCCGACGACGCCGCGTCGCTCCTGCTGGTCGGCCACAACCCGGGGGTCCAGGACCTCGTCCTGCGCCTGACGGGCGAGGCCCGTGCCGACGCCCTGCTCCGGGCCGCCGACAAGTTCCCGACCTCCGCCCTCGCCGTCCTCACCTGGCCCGGCCCCTGGTCCGCCCTGACCCCCGAACGCGCCCGCCTCGACGACTTTGCCGTCCCCCGCGGCTGAAGCGCGGCACCGGCAGCGGCACCGGCAGCGGCACCGGCGCCGCCCGCCTCAGGCCGAACGCCGGTCGAACCCCCGGGTGTTGTCGGCGCGCGCGGGAGCGCCACCGCGGCCGCCGGCGTCCCGTCGTGCCGCCGGTTCCCGGGCGCTCCAGCTGGCGAGCAGCTTCCAGGCGTCCTGCGAGGCCTGTTCCTGCGCCGGCAGGTACATGAACAGGGTCTGGTCGGGCTCGCCCGGCATCGTGAACGCCTGGTAGTCGACGGTCAGGTCGCCGATGACGGGGTGGTGGTGACGCTTGGTCCCGTGGGTGCGGTCGAAGACCTTGTGGTCGGCCCACCAGCGGCGGAAGTGCTCGCTCTTCATGGCCAGTTCGCCCACCAGCTCGGCGGTGCGGGTGTCCTCGGGGTGACGGCCGGCGTCGAGGCGCAAGGTGGCGGTCATCTCGGCGGCGACCTGCTCCCAGTCCGGGTACAGGGCGTGGGCGGCCTCGTCCAGCAGGATCCAGCGGGTGAGGTTGCGCTCGCGTACCGGCATGGCGTCGAAATCGGCCATCAGCGCGCGGGCCAGGTGGTTGGTGGCCAGCACGTCGGTGCGGCGCCCGAGGACGAAGGCGGCCTGGTCGACGAAGGAGTCCATGAACCGCCGCATCCCGGGCCTGACGCGCTGGACGGTCGGCGCCGAGCGGCGGCGGGCGGTGCCGGGCTTGGGTCCGGCGAGGTCGAACAGGTGGGCACGTTCGGCGTCGTCGAGCCGCAGCGCGGCGGCCACCGCCTCCAGCACACCGGCCGAGGGGCTGATCTGCCGCCCCTGCTCCAGCCGCGTGTAGTAGTCGGTGCTCACTCCGGCCAGTTGGGCGACCTCCTCCCGGCGCAGCCCCGGCACCCGCCGGTAGGCGCCCCGTTCGGGCAGCCCGGCCGATTCGGGGCAGATACGGGCGCGTGATCGACGCAGGAACTCGCTGAGCTCGACGTTGCGGGCCATGCGTCCATTCTCGCTCGCCAGGTCGCGCGGGCGACCCGGGAAAGGGGGTCGCCGAGTCCTACGCAACCGGTTCCCCGGCAGGTCAGGGCCGGAAAGCGGCCCCTGCGGCCCGGTTCCCGCGTGGTGTCCTGGATTGCGGAGGCCCACCGGGCAGGCACGGATCCAGCCGAGCCCCCGTTCCCGGTCCCCCTCCCCTCCCGCAGACGGCATCCCCGAGCGCATCGAGGCTGCCGCCACCTGCCGCGATCACCGAACGTGATGGCACCGATCCTTGAGGAGACCACGGACATGACCACCACCACCCACGCGTACGCCGCCCACGCTCCCAAGTCCCCGCTGGAGCGCATGACCATCGAGCGTCGCGAGGTCGGCGAGTTCGACGTCCTGATCGACGTCAAGTACGCCGGCATCTGTCACTCCGACATCCACCAGGTCGACGAGGGCTGGGGTGAGGCGATCTTCCCGATGGTCCCCGGCCACGAGATCGCCGGCGTCGTCTCCGAAGTCGGCCCCGGCGTCACGAAGTTCCAGGTCGGTGACCGGGTGGGCGTCGGCTGCATGGTCGACTCGTGCCGCACCTGCGACAACTGCAAGGCGGGCCTGGAGCAGTACTGCACGGGCGGCGGCATGATCTTCACGTACAACGCGGTCGGCAGGGACGGCGAGCCCACCTACGGCGGCTACTCCCGCGCCATCGTCGTCGACGAGAACTACGTCCTGCGCATCCCCGACGGCCTCTCCCTGGACGTGGCCGCACCCCTGCTCTGCGCCGGCATCACCACCTACTCCCCGCTCCGGCACTTCGGCGCCGGACCGGGCAGGAAGGTGGCGGTCCTGGGCATGGGCGGCCTCGGTCACCTGGCCGTCAAGATCGCCCATGCGCTCGGCGCCGAGGTGACGGTGCTCTCGCAGTCCCTGCGCAAGAAGGATGACGGACTGCGGCTGGGCGCCGACCACTACCGCGCCACCGGCGACCCGAGGACGTTCGAGGAGCTCGAGGGCACCTTCGACATCATCCTGTCCACCGTCTCGGCTCCGCTCGACTTCGGCGCCTACCTCAAGCTGCTCAAGACCGACGGCGCCCTGGTGAACGTCGGCCTGCCCGAGGAGCCGATCTCCCTGGACCTCTTCTCCGTGATCACCGGCCGCAGGACCATCGCCGGTTCCCTGATCGGCGGCATCGCGGAGACGCAGGAAATGCTGGACTTCTGCGCGGGGCACGGCTTCGGCGCGGAGATCGAGCTGATCCCCGCCGACCGGATCAACGAGGCCTTCCGGCGCATCCTCGCCAGCGACGTGCGCTACCGCTTCGTGATCGACGCGTCCACGATCTGACCGGGCCGCGGCCCGCACGGGACGCCACCGCCACGAGGCCGCCCGCCGACTGAGCCGGCGGGCGGCCCCGGCCGGCCACCACCCCCGGTGGCCGACTGATCCAGGGGAGCAGAAGGCATGCACACCACCATCGACCGTCAGTATCCGGCCGGCCCCGCGACCTGCACGGACCAGTGGCTCGTGGGCCTGCGCCGCCACGCGGCCCGCAGTGGCGAGACCTGGCACTACTACGTCGTCGACGACACCAAGGAAGGAGCCGACGCCGCCGTGGCCGCCGCGATGGGGCGAGCCGCGGCCCGCGACCAGGCCGACCAGGCCGACCTGGACCCGCCCGCGTCGATCACGGACCTCGAGGTCAGGCGGCTGCGCCACAGTCCCCTGGGCCAGGTCTACCTGGAGCCCGGCCCGCGCAGGCGTCAGGCCGACGCCGCCAGGGCCGCGGCTGTGGCGGCGGCGAGACGGTCGAGGTAGCGGGGGGTGAGGGGGGAGCGGAGGACCGCGAGGCGCCAGTAGAGGGGGCCGGCCATGAGGTCGAGCGCGAGGTCGCAGTCCGTGCCGGCGGGGAGCTCGCCGCGTTCGACCGCGGCCTCGACGATGGCGGTGGCGATGCCGCGCTGGGTGTCGCGCAGCGCCGTCTGCAGGGTCTCGGCGATCTCCGGGTTGCGCGAGGCCTCCGCCAGCAGGTCGGGGATGATCTGCGAGGCGACGGGGTGCCGCAGCGCCCGCGCCGTCACCTCCAGCAGCATCCGGATGTCGCCCGGCAGGCTGCCGGTGGCGGGCGCCGGCACGCCGAGCGCCGCGACGGCGGAGACCACGTCGAGGACGAGCGGCAGCTTGGAACGCCAGCGCCGGTAGACCGCGGCCTTGCCCACGCCCGCACGCCGTGCGATGCCCTCGATGGACATCCGGCCGTACCCGACCGCGGCGAGCTCCTCGAAGACGGCCGCCCGGATCGCCTCCGTGACATCGTCTCGGAGCACAGCCGCCCCGGCGGGGGCGCGTCGTGGGGGTGCGGTGTCCGGTGCCATGTCCGGCAGCCTACGCGACGACGGGACGGAACGGTTGCGTTCCAACGCTCGTGTGGTCTAACGTCCTGGTAACGACGATACGGTCTCGTTCCGTCGGCGCACAACCACCCCCCCTTGCGCCTCACCCCCCGAACGGAAGCGCCCCCCTCGTGAGCCTTGACATCGAGTCCTCCTCAGCGGCGCCCGCGCCGCCCGGCGCTCCGGCGCCGTCCCCCGCACAGCTGGCGGCCAAGTACGGCCTCACGGTGAGCGGGGCCCGTCCCGGTCTGGGCGCCTACGTGCGGCAGCTGTGGGGACGCCGGCACTTCATCACCTCGTACGCCACCGCCCGCGTGGCGGCGCAGTACACGCGGGCGCGCCTGGGTCAACTGTGGCAGGTGCTGACCCCGTTGCTCAACGCGGCGGTCTACTACCTGATCTTCGGCCTGCTGCTGGGGACCGACCGCGGCGTGGACAACTACATCGCGTTCCTGGTCACCGGCATCTTCGTCTACACCTTCACCCAGTCCTCGGTGATGGCGGGCGTGCGTGCGATCTCGGGCAACCTCGGCCTGGTGCGGGCCCTGCACTTCCCCCGCGCCAGCCTGCCGATCGCGCAGACGATCATGCAGCTGCAGCAGTTGCTGATGTCGATGCTGGTGCTCTTCGCCATCGTGCTGATGACCGGCGAGGTGCCGAGGCCGTCCTGGCTGCTCGCGATCCCGGCGCTGATCCTGCAGTCGGTGTTCAACGCGGGCCTGGCGCTGGTGATGGCGCGGCTCGGCAGCAAGATGACCGACCTCGCGCAGCTGATGCCGTTCATCCTGCGGACCTGGATGTACACCTCCGGTGTCATGTACAGCATCAGCCACGTGGCGGCGCACGCGCCGCAGGCCGTGAAGATCCTGCTCGGTCTGAACCCGGCGGCGGTCTACATCGACCTGATGCGCTTCGCGCTGATCGACAGCTTCACCTCCGAGCAGCTGCCGCCGCACGTGTGGGCGGTCGCCCTGGGCTGGGCCCTGGTCATGGGCATCGGGGGCTTCGTGTGGTTCTGGAAGGCTGAGGAGAGGTACGGCCGTGGCTGAGCGCATCCCCACCGTGATCGTGGACGACCTGCACATCGTGTACCGGGTGCACGGCGCGGGGTCCGGCCGCGGCACCGCGGTCAACGCCCTGTCGCGGCTGGTCCGCCGCAAGGGAGGCAACCCCAACGTCCGCAAGGTGCACGCCGTGCGCGGCGTCAGCTTCACCGCCTACCGGGGCGAGTCGATCGGGCTGATCGGCTCCAACGGCTCGGGCAAGTCGACCCTCCTCAAGGCGGTCGCGGGGCTGCTGCCCGCGGAGAGCGGCAAGGTGTACACCCAGGGGCAGCCCTCGCTGCTCGGCGTGAACGCCGCCCTGATGAACGACCTGACCGGCGAGCGCAACATCATGCTCGGTGGCCTGGCGATGGGGATGTCGCAGGACGAGGTGCGGGAGCGCTACGACTCGATCGTGGAGTTCTCCGGCATCAACGAGAAGGGCGACTTCATCTCCCTCCCGATGCGGACCTACTCCTCCGGCATGGCGGCCCGGCTGCGCTTCTCGATCGCCGCGGCCAGGAGCCACGACGTCCTGATGATCGACGAGGCGCTCGCCACCGGCGACAACCGGTTCCGCAAGCGCTCCGAGGCGCGGATCCGCGAACTGCGCAAGGAGGCCGGCACCGTCTTCCTGGTCAGCCACAACAACAAGTCGATCCGCGACACCTGCGACCGCGCCATCTGGCTGGAGCACGGCACGCTGCGGATGGACGGCCCCACGGACGACGTGCTCAAGGCCTACGACGCGTTCACCCAGGGGAAGTGACGCCGCCCGGCGCGAGCCGGGCACCGGTGCCAGACTGAGGACGGACACCGGGACCACGGCAGCACCGGGCACGCACGCAGGCCAAGGAGACCGCCATGCTCACCACCCAGTACGTCAACGGCGCCCCGAACTGGATCGACCTGGGCAGCCCGGACCTCGGGGCGGCGGTCTCCTTCTACACCGGGCTCTTCGCCTGGGACGCGCAGTCGCTCGGGCCCGAGGCCGGCGGCTACGGCTTCTTCCGTCTCGGCGGGAAGACCGTGGCCGCGTTCGGGCCGCTCAGCGAGGAGGGCATGCGGTCCTCCTGGACGCTGTACTTCCAGACGGCCGACGCCGACGCCACCGCCAAGGCGGTCGAGCAGGCCGGCGGCACGGTCCGCTTCGCGCCCTTCGACGTCTTCAGCAACGGCCGGATGGCCGGCTTCACCGACCCCGGGGGAGCGGAGTTCGCCGTGTGGCAGCCCCGCGACACCAAGGGCCTCGACGTGGTCACCGAGCCGGGCAGCCTCGGGTGGGCGGAGCTGTACGCGCCGGACGCCGCCGCGGCCGGCGCCTTCTACGGCGCGGTCTTCGAGTGGCAGGCGCAGGACGTGCCGCTGGGCACCACCCGCTACGCCGTGCTGTCGACCTCGGGCGGCGGCCGGGAGGCGTCCCTGGGCGGCATCGTGGAGATCACCGAGGAGATGAGGGCCGCCGGCGTCACCCCGCGGTGGCTGCCCTACTTCGAGGTCGAGGACGCCGACGCGGTCGTCGCCAAGGCCGCGCAGCTGGGCGGGACGGTCGTCATGGCGCCGCAGCACGCCGAGGGCGTCGGGCGCTTCGCGCACCTCGCGGACCCCTTCGGCGCGCTGTTCGCGGTCATCGCCAGCCAGCCACGGCAGGGCTGACGGAGCGGCACGGGGCCACTGTCAGTGCCCGCTGCAAGACTGGGAGCGACCAGGGCACAGCACCCCCCGTCGAAGGAGCACCCCATGCTCAGCACCAACTACGTTCCCGGCGCCCCCAACTGGCTCGACCTGGGGACCCCCGACGTCGAGGCCTCGGTGGCCTACTACCGCGAGGTCTTCGGCTGGGACTTCCTCTCGGCCGGACCGGAGGCCGGCGGCTACGGCATGTTCCGCACCGGTGACCGGACCGTCGCGGGCATCGGCCCGAACAACGAACCCGGCGTCACCACCGCGGCCTGGGAGCCGTTCTTCCAGACGGCCGACGCCGACGCCACCACCAAGTCCGTCGAACAGGCGGGCGGCGGGGTGCGGTTCTCCCCCATGGACGTCTTCGACCTCGGGCGGATGGCGGCGTACGCCGACCCGACCGGGGCCCGGTTCTGCGTGTGGCAGCCGGGCGCCAACAAGGGCCTGGACGTCGTCAACGAGCCCGGCTCCCTGTACTGGACCGAGCTCTACACCACCGACGCTCCCGCGGCGCTGGCCTTCTACCGCTCGGTCTTCGAGTGGAAGACCGAGGACTCCCAGATGCCCGGCAACGTCTACACCATGGTCTCCCCGGCGGGCGGCGGCGAGAGCGACGCCCACGGCGGCGTCATGCAGCTCGACGAGGAGATGCTGGCCGCGGGCGCCGGCGGGCACTGGCTGCCGTACTTCGCGGTGGCCGACTGCGACGCCATGCTCGCCAAGGCCGTCCAGGCCGGCGGCACGATCCGCGTCCCCGCGATGGACATGCCGCAGGTCGGGCGCTTCGGCCAGGTCGTCGACCCGCAGGGCGCGGCCTTCGCCGTCATCACACCGGTGCCCTCCGCGGGCTGAGGGCACGCGCGGCGGCTACTCCGGTGGCGTCGGGGTGTCGTGGCTGGAGAACATGGCCTGGACGTCGAGTTCCAGCTTGATGGTCGGGCCCACCACCGCGATGCCCCGCGCCAGCATGCTCCGCCAGTTGAGGGTGTAGTCGTCGCGGTGCAGTTCGGCGGTGGCGAAGGCGGCGCAGCGCAGCTCCTCGCCGTAGCCGCCGGTCGCCATGCCCAGGTAGTCGGTGTCCAGGGTCACCGAGCGGCTGGTGCCGTGCATGCTGAGGTGGCCGTGGACGGCCCACCGGGAGCCGCCCTGGTGCACGAAACGGTCGCTCGCGAACCGGATCCAGGGATGGGCGGCCACGTCCAGGAAGTCACCGGAGCGCAGGTGGTCGTCCCGGGTCCGGTTGCCGGTGTTGATGCTCGCGGCGTCGATGGTGATCTCGACGTGGGAGTCCTCCATGCGTTCCGCGACGCGTATGCCGCCCTCGAAGCGGTCGAAACGGCCGTGCACATGGGCCATGCCGACGTGCTTGGCGATGAACCGGACGGCCGTGTGCGGCGGGTCGAAGAACCAGGTGCCCGGCGGCGGCAGTTCGAGCCCCGGTGCGGGGGTCAACCGCACCGCGCCGATGGGGGACTGGAGTCCCTCCGCGATCTCCACCGTGCCCCGGTAGGGCCGCATGCCGTCCGCGCTGATCATCACGGAGTGGTGCCCGGGCGGCAGGGTGGCGAGGAACGTCCCGTACGGGTCGCTGATCGCCCTCACCTGCGTGCGGTGGGTGCGGGCGTCGGACACGGTGACCTCGGCCCCGCCCATCGGCCGACCCGCGGGGTCGAGCACCTGACAGCTGATCAGTCCCGCGCCCCTGGCGATCGGTGGCAACAGAGCCGGATCCGTGGTGCCGTTGGCCGTCCGATTGCGCCGAAAGAGTGCGAAAGCCATGCGACCACCCTAGATGCCGGGCCCATGCAAGTGTCAATTCACCCTCAGGCGTCCAGCCAGTGCCGACGTCCCAGGTGGATCAGGTAGAGCTCCTTGCGGGCCCGCTCCGCGATGCGTTCCTCGGCCGCGGCGTCGCCGGTTGGCGCCTCCATGAAGGCGATCGCCGTCATCAGCATGCGGTCCACGTACAACTCGGCGAGCATGCGCACGTCCTCGGCCGTCCAGCCCTGCGAGACGGGCTGCGCGCCGAGCCCCGCGGCCACTTCGTCGGCGAAGAGCGAGAGTTCGGCGGCGATGGCCTCGCGGACGGCCTGCACCCCGCCGTGCCGCTCGCGGGCGATGAAGCGGATGTGCGACCGGTGGTCGCGCACGTGCAGGGTGATGACGCGGACGGAGCGGGCGATGACCTCCTCGGCGTCGTCCTGCTCGGCCAGGATCGCCCGGATCATCGCGTGCAGACTGCCCAGCGACTCGGCGACCAGGGCCACTCCGAGATCGCCCATGTCGCGGAAGTGCCGGTAGAACCCGGCGGGCGCGACCCCCACTTCACGGGTGACCTCGCGCAGCCCCAGGCTGCTCAGACTCTGGTTCTCCAGCAGGCGCAGGCCCGCGTCGAGGAGGGCCCGCCGGGTCTGCTGCTTCTGGGCCTCACGGACCCCGAGGGTGTGACTCATGTCATCCAGTAAACAGCCGTTCGCCGAGTTGCGCGAGAGTAGAGTACCGACTCAGTGAACAACTGTTATTCCAGTTGTTCACTGAGCTGTGACGTCGTCCGCAGCCCGCAGTGCCATCCGGCAACCGAGAAAGGCACACGCCGTGACCCTCCTCGTCGTCCTGGTCGCCATGGGGATCCTCCTGGGCACCGTCTCGTACACCTCGTCCTCCGTCTTCTTCGTCGCCGCGGGCGTGGTCGGTGTCTGGCTGCTCACGTTCTACGTCCGCGAGCGCGTCGGGCACCACCGCCACCGTTGACCCCACGTCTCCCAGGGGGGAACCCACCCATGGACTCCTACGTACCCGCCCGTGAGCGCGAACTGCGCGCCATGGAAGCCCGGTCGGGCTCGGACGGTTCCGACGGCATGGCCGTCGCCTCGTTCGTGCTGGGCCTGGTCGGCCTGCTGGCCTTCAACATCGTGCTCGGCCCCTTCGCCCTGATTCTCGGTGGCGTCGCGCTCGTCCGGGGCACCCGGCGTCCGGTCCGGGCGATCCTCGGCCTGGTCCTCGGCGCGGCCGACCTGATGGTGCTGGTCGTGCTCATCACCATGAACAAGGGCCTCATCTGGCCGTTCGGCCTCTGACCGCCAGGGACGCGGCCGACGGGAAACGGGGGACCGGGTCCCCACCCTTCACGGG
>NZ_JARAVK010000168.1:0-20269 GCF_033792765.1 Streptomyces sp. PA03-6a
GCCCCGCACCCCGGCCGCGCCCCCGTCCCTGCCCGACACCGGCCCGGCCGCCGCACCCGCACCCGGCGACGGGGCCCCCGCGCAGGCCCGGACGGACCACCGGCCCTCCGGGCGTGGGCGCAAGGAACGCCCGCGCGGTGGAGCACGGTACGGCGGGGCCCGCTTCGCCGGGGCGCCCGAGGCCGAGGTGGTCGTGCCAACCGTCGTGCCGCCCGTCGGGGCGGCACCGCAGGACGATGCCGCCCCCGGTCCCCGCGGGGCGCGCTTCGCCGGCGCGGCGGGCCATGACACCCCCCACGCCCGCGAGGCCGCGCACGGGCACACCGACGTCCGGGAGGCGCACGTCCGCAGGGAGGCCGCGCGGGCGACCGCGGCGCGCATGGCGGAACTGCGCCGCACCGGCCGCACCGGCGAGGCGTACGTGCTGATGAGCGAGGCCGTCGCGGGCCCGCCCGAGGACGCCCCCGAGCTCGCGGCCGCGCTGGAGCGCTCGGGACTGGCCGCCGACGTGGCCACCCTGCTGTGGGAGCTGGCCGCGCAGCCCCCGCACCGTCTGGCGGCCGCCGCGACCGCCCTGGACTCGGCCGGCCGCGGTGACGACTGCAGGACCCTGCTGCACCAGGCGGCCGCCCGGCCCGCCGCCGAGATCGCCGCGACCGCCGGGGCCCTCCTCGACGCCGGCCACCGGGACGCGGCGCTGAGCCTGCTGGTCGCCCTCGTGCGCGCCCGCAGCCCGGAGACGGCGGCCGGCATCGCCCACGAGGGCGCCGGGCTCGTCGGCCCGCTCCTGGACGCGGCGGGTCTGGTGTCGGTGTCCAAGCGCCGCGACGTGGCCGCCGCACTGCGCCGAGCGGGTCTGCCCGGCCGCGAAATCTGATCGGCTTCGTTGAGTAACGGCGCCGGTATTGCCACAGTGGGCTGTGGGCTCTTACGTTCGTCCCAGCGCCGGATCTACGTGCGTAGACCTGCCCGCCGTTCCGGCGTGACCTCGCGTCAAAGGAGCTGTCATGCCCAATGTCGTACGCGCCGCGCTCGTCCAGGCGACGTGGACCGGTGACACCGAGTCGATGATCGCGAAGCACGAGGAGCACGCCCGCGAGGCGGCCGCGCGGGGCGCCCAGGTGATCGGCTTCCAGGAGGTGTTCAACTCCCCGTACTTCTGCCAGGTGCAGGAGGCCGAGAACTACCGGTGGGCCGAGCGGGTGCCGGACGGCCCGACCGTGCAGCGCATGCAGGCGCTCGCCCGGGAGACGGGCATGGTGATGGTGGTGCCGGTCTACGAGATCGAGCAGGACGGCTTCTACTACAACACCGCCGCCGTGATCGACGCCGACGGCAGCTACCTCGGCAAGTACCGAAAGCACCACATCCCGCAGGTCAAGGGCTTCTGGGAGAAGTACTACTTCAAGCCCGGGAACCTGGGCTGGCCCGTCTTCGACACGGCCGTCGGCAAGGTCGGCGTCTACATCTGCTACGACCGCCACTTCCCCGAGGGCTGGCGGGCGCTCGGCCTCGCCGGCGCACAACTGGTCTACAACCCCTCGGCGACGCACCGCGGGCTCTCCTCGTACCTGTGGCAGCTGGAGCAGCCGGCCGCGGCCGTCGCCAACGAGTACTTCGTCGCCGCCATCAACCGGGTCGGCCAGGAACCGGACTACGGCGACAACGACTTCTACGGCACGTCCTACTTCGTCGACCCGCGAGGCCAGTTCGTGGGCGACGTCGCCTCCGACAAGGAGGAGCAACTGATCGTGCGCGACCTGGACCTCGACCTGATCCCCGCGGTGCGCCAGCAGTGGGCCTTCTACCGGGACCGCCGCCCTGACGCCTACGGCACCCTGACGGAGGCGTGAACACGTCCATGACCATCACCGAGAACCCGCACGCCGCGCTCCACTCCCGCCACCAGGCCGTGATGCCGCAGTGGCTGGCGACGTACTACCGGGAGCCGATCGAGATCACCCACGGCGAGGGCCGCCACGTCTGGGACGCCGAGGGCCGGCAGTACCTGGACTTCTTCGGCGGCATCCTCACCACCATGACCGCGCACGCCCTGCCCGAGGTCACCGCCGCGATCCGCGAGCAGGCCGGGAGGATCCTGCACTCCTCCACGCTCTACCTGAGCTCCCAGGCGGTCGACCTCGCCGAGCGCATCGCCCGTCTGTCGGGCATCCCGGACGCCCGGGTCTTCTTCACCACCTCCGGCACGGAGGCGAACGACACCGCGCTGCTGCTCGCCACCACGTACCGCAGGTCCAACCAGATCCTGGCGCTGCGCAACAGCTACCACGGCCGCTCCTTCTCGGCGATCGGCATCACCGGCAACACCTCCTGGTCGCCGACGAGCCTGTCGCCGCTGCAGACGCTGTACGTGCACGGCGGCGTCCGGCACCGCGGCCCGTACGCGCACCTGTCCGACGCCGAGTTCACGGCCGCGTGCGTGGCGGACCTGGAGGACATGCTCGGCCAGGCCAACGGCCAGGTCGCCGCCCTGATCGCCGAGCCGATCCAGGGCGTCGGGGGCTTCACCTCGGGCCCGGACGGGCTGCTGGCGGCCTTCAAGGAGGTCCTCGACCGGCACGGCATCCTGTGGATCACCGACGAGGTGCAGACCGGCTGGGGCCGCACCGGTGAGCACTTCTGGGGCTGGCAGGCGCACGAGGGCTCCGGCCCGCCGGACGTCCTGACCTTCGCCAAGGGCGTCGGCAACGGCCTGTCCATGGGAGGCGTCGTCGCCCGCGCCGAGGTGATGAACTGCCTCACCGCCAACTCCATCTCGACGTTCGGCGGCAGCCCCATCACCACGGCCGGCGCGCTGGCCAACCTCCAGTACCTCCTCGACCACGACCTGCAGGGCAACGCCCGGCGCGTGGGCGGCCTGCTCAAGTCGCGGCTGGAGGCCATCTCCGCCGGGCTCCCGGTGGTCCGGGAGGTGCGCGGCCGCGGGCTGATGCTCGGCGTCGAGCTGGCCTCGCCGGCCGCGGCGGGCGTGGTCCTCGAAGCGGCCCGCGAGGGGGGCCTGCTGATCGGCAAGGGCGGGCGGGCCGGTGACGCGCTGCGCATCGCGCCGCCGCTCTCGCTGACCGTCGCCGAGGCGGAGGAAGGCGCCTCGATCCTGGAGTCCGCGCTCAAGCAGGCGCAGAGCGAGCTGGGCGAGGGTCCGGCCTGACGGTACGCCACAGGGCCGGGGCCACGGGCCCCGGCCCGCGCCGCCGCGGTCAGAGCCACAGGTCGACGACGAGCGGCCGGTGGTCGGAGACCGGCACGGCCGGCGCCCACGCGGAGCGCACGGCGGCCCGCCCGACCCCCGCCGCCAGCACATGGTCGAACTGCACCACGGGTCGGTGCGAGGGGTAGGTGCGCGTACGGGCCAGCGTCCGCCAGGCCCCGCCCAGCGTCAGGGACGGTACCGGGCCCACCAGGTTGAGGTCGCCGAGCAGCAGATGGGGCCGGGGCAGGCCGGCGATCCAGCGGCGGACCGCGGTCAACTGGCCCACGTTCCAGCCGGGGACGAACGACAGGTGCACGGCGACCACCGTGAACGGGCCGCGCGCGCCCTCCAGGACGGCGGCCAGCGCGCAGCGCGGCTGGTCGGCCATCATCCGGAGCCCGGCGAGCCCGGGCACCCGCAGGGGCATGCCCACGGGCGAGGGGGACAGCCGCCGGGCCCGCCATTCCCGTACGGGGAGCCGGGTGACCAGGGCGATCCCGTGCGACGGCGGGCCCTCGCCCCGGTCCGCGTCCTTGGGCCCGGACACCCGCATGCCGGGCACGGCCGGATCGGGCACCCACCCGGTGCCGGGCACTGAGCGGCCGTGGACCGCCGACGCGTAGCGCCAGTCCCGGGCGCCCGACGCCGCGGCGGCGGCCGCGGCCTGGTCGACCCGGCCGGACCGCTCCTGGAAGCGGTCGAGTTCCTGCAGCGCGAGGACGTCGGCGTCCAGGGACGCGACGGCGCGGGCGAGCGGCTCCCCGGCGGCAGCGCCGCCGGGGAAGGGGGCCGGTCCGCCGTCCCTGATCGGCAGGCCGTGCAGCACGTTGAACGTCGCGAGCCTCATGGGAGCGCCACCCGCGGTGCGGCGGCGGGCGGGGGTGACGGGGCGTCGGCCCGGCGTCGCGGACGGCCCGGTCCGCGGAAGTGGGCGTACGGCGGGTACGCCGTGAAGGCGACGTCGAGTTGCCCGCGCCGCCGGTCTCCGGGCTCCAGCAGCGGGGTGAGCTGCTCGACCCGGGCCATGTGCCCCTTCACCAGGCCCTTCTGACGTGGCCGCTGGCCGGCCGCCCGCGCCAGTGCCGTGGCGGCGAAGGAGAACAGTCCGGCCGGCGTCGAGAGCCCCGCGTGGTCGCCGACCAGGAAGCCGTACGCGGCGGGGTCGGTGAGCGCCGTGTGGCGCGGGGGATGCCAGGGCTGCACGACGCGGTGCTGCACCGGGCCGGTACACGGGCGGAAGTGACGCAGCATCAGTCGCATGCGGGATCCTCCATCCGCCCATCGTCGCCGTGCCGCCGCGGCCGGGGCAACGCGATTTCGCACCTCGTCACCTACAGACCCGAACGCCCGGTTCATGGCATATTGTGAGCGTTCGCCGTACGGGGGTGCGGAGGAGGAGCGAGTGCCCCGCCGATGGGGAGCAGCGGTATTGCCACCGTGGGTGACCGGTCATACGTTTTCCACCATGGCGGGGTCTACGTGCGTAGAGCCTTTCCGACATGGCATCGAGGTTTCCGGGGACCCCGCCCTCAGCCAGTGGAAGGAGTGGGAGCATGAGCCGCATCGTCATCCGGGGCGGACTGGTCGTCACCGCCGCGGAGGAGGTCCACGCCGACGTCCTCGTCGAGGGGGGCAGGGTCGCCGCCCTCGCGTCGCACGACTCCGACGCGGCGCAGGGCTGGACCGCGTCCGCCGACCGCGTCATCGACGCGACCGGGAAGTACGTCATCCCGGGCGGTGTCGACGCGCACACCCACATGGAGCTGCCCTTCGGCGGCACCTTCGCCTCGGACACCTTCGAGACCGGCACCCGGGCCGCCGCCTGGGGCGGCACGACGACGATCGTGGACTTCGCCGTCCAGTCGGTGGGCGAGTCGCTGCGTGCCGGACTCGACACCTGGCACGCCAAGGCCGACGCCCAGTGCGCCGTCGACTACGGCTTCCACATGATCCTCTCCGACGTGAACGAGGACACCCTCAAGGAGATGGACATCCTCGTCGAGGAGGGCGTCACCAGCTTCAAGCTGTTCATGGCCTACCCCGGCGTCTTCTACAGCGACGACGGCCGCATCCTGCGCGCCATGCAGCGCGGTGCCGACAACGGCGGCCTGATCATGATGCACGCGGAGAACGGCATCGCCATCGACGTGCTCGTCGAACAGGCGCTGGCCGCGGGCAAGACCGACCCCCGCTACCACGGCGAGGTGCGCCACGCCCTCCTCGAGGCCGAGGCGACGCACCGCGCCATCCGGCTCGCCCAGGTCGCGGGCTCCCCGCTCTACGTCGTGCACGTCTCGGCGCAGCAGGCCGTCGAACAGATCGCACTCGCCAGGGACGAGGGGCTGAACGTGTTCGGGGAGACCTGCCCGCAGTACCTGTTCCTGTCCACGGACAACCTGGCCGAGCCGGACTTCGAGGGCGCCAAGTACGTCTGCTCGACGCCGCTGCGCCCGAAGGAGCAGCAGGCCGTGCTCTGGCGGGCCCTGCGGACCAACGACCTGCAGGTGGTGTCCACGGACCACTGCCCGTTCTGCTTCGTGGGGCAGAAGGAGCTGGGCCGGGGTGACTTCTCGAAGATCCCCAACGGTCTGCCGGGGGTGGAGAACCGGATGGACCTGCTTCATCAGGCGGTGGTGGACGGGCACATCAGCCGGCGCCGGTGGATCGAGATCGCCTGCGCGACCCCGGCGCGGATGTTCGGGCTGTACCCGCGCAAGGGCACCATCGCTCCGGGCGCGGACGCCGACATCGTCATCTACGACCCGGGCGCGGAGCAGGTCATGTCCGCCTCCACCCACCACATGAACGTCGACTACTCGGCCTACGAGGGCCGGCGGACCACCGGCCGGGTCGAGACCGTGCTCTCCCGCGGCGAGCCCGTCATCGACGGCCGGGAGTACGTCGGAAGGGCGGGCCACGGCCAGTACACCCCGCGCGGAACCTGCCAGTACCTCATCTGAGAAAGGCGCGTGGACCCATGGACTTCGGACTCGTCCTGCAGACGGACCCGCCCGCGTCGGGGGTCGTGGAGCTGATGCGGCGCGCCGAGCGCAACGGCTTCACCCACGGCTGGACCTTCGACTCCACGGTGCTGTGGCAGGAACCGTTCGTCATCTACAGCCAGATCCTCGCGCGGACGGAGCGGATGGTCGTCGGCTCCATGGTCACCAATCCGGGCACCCGTACCTGGGAGGTGACCGCGTCCACCTTCGCCACGCTGAACGAGATGTTCGGCAACCGGACGATCTGCGGCATCGGCCGGGGCGACTCGGCGATGCGTGTGGCGGGCCGCAAGCCCAACACCCTCGCCCGCATCGAGGAGGCGATGCACGTCATCCGCGAGCTCGCCGAGGGCCGCGAGGCCGACCTCGGCGGCACCGTCATCCGCATCCCCTGGATCAAGGAGGGGGCGCAACTGCCGGTGTGGATGGCGGCGTACGGGCCGAAGGCGCTGGCGATCGCCGGGGCGAAGGCGGACGGGTTCATCCTGCAGCTCGCCGACGTCTACCTGACCGAGTGGATGGTCAAGTCGGTCAGGGACGCCGCGGCCGCCGCCGGCCGGGACCCCTCGCAGGTCAAGGTCTGCGTGGCGGCCCCCGCGTACGTCACCGGGGACGACTCCCCGCAGGCGCTGGCCCACGCCCGCGAGCAGTGCCGCTGGTTCGGCGGCATGGTCGGCAACCACGTCGCCGACCTGGTGGCGCGGTACGGCGAGCACTCCGCCTCCGTGCCGGACGAACTCACCGACTACATCAAGGCCCGTCAGGGGTACGACTACTCCCACCACGGCCGTTCGGGGAACCCCGACACCACGTTCGTCCCCGACGAGATCGTCGACCGCTTCTGCCTCCTGGGCACCGCCGATCAGCACATCGAGAAGCTGCGCGCCCTGAAGGCCCTCGGCGTCGACCAGTTCGCGGTCTACGACATGCACGACGCCAAGGAGTCCACCATCGACGCCTACGGCTCCACCGTCATCCCCGCGCTCCGCGGCTGAGGGGGAGCACCGCACCCATGCCGGCCCCCACGCCGCCCGCCCAGATCACGCACCCCGACGGCCGCGTCGAGCTCCGGCTCGACGCGGCCGTGCCGCACGGTCCGTACGCCAACGAGGACCTGTTGCCGATCCCCATCGCCAAACGGCACTGGACCACCTACAACTTCACCGCGCTGTGGATCGGGATGGCGCACAACATCCCGTCGTGGACGCTCGCCTCCGGCCTGGTCGCCCTCGGCATGGACTGGAAGCAGGCGGTGTTCACCATCGCCCTGGCCAACGTCATCGTGCTCGCGCCGATGCTGCTCACCGGCCACGCGGGCCCCAAGTACGGCATCCCCTTCCCGGTGCTGGCCCGTTCCTCCTTCGGGGTGCGCGGGGCCAACCTCCCGGCGATGCTGCGCGCCGCCGTGGCCTGCGCCTGGTTCGGCATCCAGACCTGGATCGGCGGCCAGGGCATCTTCGTCCTCCTCGGCAAGATCTGGGGCGGCTGGGCGGGCGCCGCGCACGTGGCGGGCTACCCGTGGACGCTGTGGGTCTGCTTCCTCGCCTTCTGGGCGCTGGAACTCGCGATCATCTACCGGGGCATGGAGACGCTCCGCCGCTTCGAGAACTGGGCCGCGCCCTTCGTCCTCGTCGGCGCCGTCGTCCTGCTGGTCTGGATCACCAACAAGGCGGGCGGCCTGGGCCACCTGCTGGACCAGCCCTCCGCCCTCGGCTGGGGCGGGGACTTCTGGAAGGTCTTCTTCCCCGCCCTCATGGGCATGATCGGCTTCTGGTCGACCCTCTCCCTCAACATCCCCGACTTCACCCGCTTCGGGGCCGGGCAGCGCGCCCAGGTCTGGGGCCAGTCGCTCGGGTTGCCGACCACGATGACCTTCTTCGCCGTCCTGTCGGTGCTGGTCACCTCCGGCTCCCAGGCGGTCTA
The DNA here is from genome assembly GCF_033792765.1 of Streptomyces sp. PA03-6a. NCBI lineage: Bacteria > Bacillati > Actinomycetota > Actinomycetes > Kitasatosporales > Streptomycetaceae > Streptomyces > Streptomyces sp. PA03-6a. The sequence goes on from NZ_JARAVK010000168.1 coordinate 8,137, forward strand.
CGGCGAGGCCATCTGGGACCCGGTCGAGCTGGCCGGCAAGACCGACAACGTCATCGGCCTGCTGTACGCCCTGGTCACGGTGCTGGTCGCCACCATCAGCGTCAACATCGCGGCCAACGTGGTCTCCCCGGCGTACGACCTGTCCAACCTCGCGCCCCGGCACGTCGACTTCCGCACCGGCGCGCTGATCACCGGCGTCGTCGGGGTGCTGATCTTCCCCTGGAAACTGACCTCCACCCCCGAGCTGTACATCTTCACCTGGCTGGGCGTGGTCGGCGGTGTCCTCGGCACCGTGGCCGGCGTCCTCATCGCCGACTACTGGGTCGTCCGGCGCACCCACTTGGCGCTGCCCGAGCTGTACGAGGCAGGTGGCGGACGTTACTGGTACCACCGCGGCTGGAACTGGCGGGCGGTGCTCGCCCTCGTCGTGGGCGGCCTGCTGGCGGTCGGCGGTTCGTACTCCACCGTCGACGCGGAGGGCCGCAAGCAGGGCCCGTTCCCCGTCGACGGCCTGATCCCGCTGCTGAAGCCGCTCGCGGACTACGGCTGGGCGGTCGGCCTGGTCAGCTCGTTCGTGCTGTACAGCGCCCTGATGCGGAAGGCGGGCCCCGCCGCACGGACGGCGTGAACCCGCCAAAGCCACCACGGGTGCGCGGCGCCGCGGACGATCTGGTCTGATGGAGGAGTGATCGATGACGCACTCTTCAAGGCGGTCGAGGACACGGTGCGCGCGACCGCCGAGGCGGAGGTCGTGCCGCGCTGGCGCCGGCTGAGCGCAACCGACATCAGCCACAAGACCGGACCGGGGGACCTGGTCACCGTCGCCGACCGCGAGGCGGAGCTGCGGCTCGCCGAGGAACTGCCGGCGTTGCTGCCCGGTTCCGTCGTGGTGGGGGAGGAGGCCGTGCACGCCGACCCGGGCATCCTGCGCCGCATCGGCGGGGACGACCCGGTGTGGATCGTCGACCCCGTCGACGGCACCGCCAACTTCGTCGCCGGCAGGCCCGAGTTCGCCACGCTCGTCGCGCTCGCCCGCGGCGGCGAGGTCCACGCCTCCTGGACGTACGTGCCGAGGCTGGCCCTCATGGCCACGGCCCGGCGCGGCGGGGGCGCCCTGCTCAACGGCGAGCCGATCCGCACCGCCCGCGACTCCGGCGGGTCCGCGCTCACCGTCGCCACCTCGCAGTTCGCCTTCCTCGACGAACAGGAGCGGCGCCGGTTCGAGGGCCTCGGCACCGACGGCGTCGAGTCCCGTCAGTGCACCTGCGCAGGGCTGGACTACCTGGAGGTCGCCCGGGGCGCCATCGACGCCGTCGCCTTCACCTGGGAGTCGCCCTGGGACCACGCGGCCGGACTGCTGCTGGTCACCGAGGCCGGCGGTGCCAGCATCACCGCGGCGGGCGTGCCCTTCCGCATCGGCGGCGGCAACGCCTTCCCCTTCTCCGTGGCGCGCGACGAGGCGACCGCGCGACGGGTCGTCGACCTCATGGCAGGTGACCGATGAGCAGGGCACACGTCACGGACGTCATCGTCGTCGGAGCCGGGCCCAACGGCCTGACCGCCGCGGTCGAACTCGCCCGCGCCGGGCACTCCGTGGAGCTCTTCGAGGCCGGCGACCAGGTCGGCGGCGGCGCGCGCACCGAGGAACTGACCCTGCCGGGCTTCCGCCACGACCCGTGCTCGGCCGTCCACCCGCTCGGCGCCGGCTCGCCCGCGTTCAACGCGATGCCGCTCGCCGACCACGGCCTGCGGTGGCTCCACCCCGAGCTGCCGCTCGCGCACCCCTTCGACGACGGCACCGCGGCGGTGCTGGACCGCACCGTCGGCGCGACCGCCGCCTCGCTCGGACCGCGCGACGCGGGCACCTACCGCAGGCTCCTGGCCCCGTACACCGGCCGCTGGAAGACCCTCGCCCACGACTTCCTGCGCCCCCAGTGGCGGGGACTGCCCCGCGACCCGCTGCGCTTCGCGAGCTTCGGGCTGACCGGGCTGCCGCCGGTGGCCGTGCTCGCCCGGCTGTTCCGCGAGGAGAAGGCCCGCGGGCTGCTGGCCGGCCTCGCCGCCCACGCGATCGCCCCGCTGACCAGCCCGCTCACCGGCGCGACGGCGCTGATGTTCGCCGTCTCCGGCCACGAGGTCGGCTGGCCGGTCCCGCGCGGCGGCTCGCAGTCGCTCGCCGACGCCCTCGCCTCCTACCTGCGGCTGCTCGGCGGCACCGTCCACACCGGCGTCATGGTCCGCAAGCTCGACGAGCTGCCGCCGGCGCGCGCGTACGTCTTCGACACCTCGCCGACCGCACTGGCGCGCATCGCCGGGCTCGGCGACGCGTACCGGAAGTACCGCTACGGACCCGCAGTCTGGAAGATCGACTACGCCCTGGACGGCCCCGTGCCCTGGACCGCCGCCGAGGCCCGCCGGGCCGGCACCGTGCACATCGGGCCGACCTTCGGCGAGATCGGCGACGCGCTGAACCGGGCGGTGCGCGGCCGCCCGCCCCAGACCCCGTTCCTCATCACCGCCCAGCCCACCGTCGTCGACCCCGGGCGGGCCCCCGAGGGCAAGCACGTCTTCTGGGCGTACGGGCACGTGCCCAACGGCTTCCGCGGCGACGCCACCGAGGCCGTCGAGCGGCAGATCGAGCGCTTCGCCCCCGGCTTCCGGGACCTCGTCCTCGCCCGGGCGGTCAGCGGACCGGCCGAACTCGCCGCCCGCAACGCGAACTACGTCGGCGGTGACATCGCCAGCGGGGCCTTCGCCGGCCTGCAGACGGCCTTCCGCCCCAAGCTGCAGTGGAACCCGTACACCACCTCGCGCCCCGGGGTCTTCCTCTGCTCCTCCGCCAGCCCGCCCGGCCCAGGTGTGCACGGCATGTCCGGCCACCACGCGGCCCGCGCCGTGCGCCGCCACCTGGAGGGGACCGCCCGCCGGTAGTCCGGTAGCGCCCGCCCCGTCGGCCGCGGCCGGCGGGGCAGCGACTAGCATCGAAGGCATGGAGCAGCGCGTATTGGGCAGGACGGGCCGCAAGGTGTCCGTCGTGGGTCTCGGCACCTGGCAGCTGGGCGCCGACTGGGGCGAGGTCCGCGAGGAGGACGCACTCGCCGTCCTGGACGCGGCCGTGGCGGAGGGCGTGACCCTCTTCGACACGGCGGACGTCTACGGCGACGGGCGCAGCGAGCAGCTGATCGGGCGCTACCTCCGGGAGCGCCCGGACGCCGGGATCTTCGTCGCCACGAAGATGGGCCGCCGGGTCGCCCAGGTCCCCGAGAACTACGTCCTGGACAACTTCCGCGCCTGGAACGACCGGTCCCGGGCCAACCTCGGCGTCGACACCCTCGACCTGGTGCAGCTGCACTGCCCGCCGACCGCCGTCTACTCCTCGGACGCGGTCTTCGACGCCCTCGACACCCTCGTCGCGGAGGAGCGCATCGCGGCCTACGCCGTCAGCGTCGAGACCTGCGAGGAGGCGCTGACCGCGATCGCCCGGCCGGGCGTCGCCAGCGTGCAGATCATCCTCAACGCCTTCCGCCTCAAGCCGCTGGAGCAGGTCCTGCCGGCCGCCGCCGAGGCCGGGGTGGGCATCATCGCCCGGGTGCCCCTCGCCTCCGGCCTGCTGTCCGGCCGCTACACCAAGGACACGGTCTTCCCGGCCGACGACCACCGCACCTACAACCGGCACGGCGAGTCCTTCGACCAGGGCGAGACCTTCTCCGGCGTCGACTACGCGACCGGCCTGGAGGCCGCCGCCGAGTTCACCGCCCTCTCCCCGCAGGGCGCGACCCCGGCCCAGACGGCGCTCCGCTGGATCATCCAGCAGCCCGGCGTCACCACCGTGATCCCCGGCGCCCGCTCCGTCGAGCAGGCCCGCGCCAACGCCGAGGCCGCCGCCCTGCCGCCGCTGCCGCAGAGCACGCTGGACGCCGTGCGGGACCTGTACGACCGGCGCATCCGCGCCCAGGTCCACCACCGCTGGTGACCGCCGCGGCGAACCTGCCCTGAGCCGTGCCCCCGGACGATCCGTCCGGGGGCACGCGCGTCAGCCCGCGGCGGCCTCCCGGGCGATCCCGTCCAGGAGCGCGGGCAGCGAGCTCCCGATCGGCTCGCGCACCAGCTCGTCCGCGATCTCGTCGTACGGCGTCGGCTCGGCGTTGACGATCACCAGCCGCGCCCCGTGCTCCGCCGCGATCCCGGCGAGCGACGCCGCCGGCTGCACCTGGAGGCTGGTGCCGACCGCGATGAAGACCGTGCAGCCCTTGGCGATGGCCATCGCGTTGCCCAGCACCACCGGATCCAGCCGCTGCCCGAACATGACGGTCGCCGACTTCAGGATCCCGCCGCACTTCCCGCACGCCGGGTCCGGCTCGCCCGCCCGGACCCGCGCCAGCGCGTCGTCCATCGGCGCCCGGTCGTGGCACCGCGTGCACACGACGGCGCGGGCCGTGCCGTGCAGCTCCAGCACCTTGCGCTCGGGCAGCCCCGCCATCTGGTGCAGCCCGTCGACGTTCTGCGTGATCACGCGCACCGCCACGCCCGACCGCTCCAGCCGGACGATCGCGTCATGCGCCGCGTTGGGCCGCGCCTCCAGCGTCGGGCTCTCCATGCGCATCCGCCACGACCTGCGGCGCACATCGGGATCGGCCATGTAGTGCTCGTATGTCACGAGCTTCTCGGCCTCCGGATCGCGCCGCCACAGCCCGTTCGGACCGCGGTAGTCCGGGATGCCGGAGTCGGTGGAGATACCTGCGCCACTGAGGACGGCTACGAGAGGCCTGGCCATGCGCCGAGGGTAGGGCGGCTGGCGGCCCGGCGCGAACGGATATCGGGGGGTGCCCCTCGCTCACCGGACACACCCCCGTTCACCTGCGATTTTGTCTCGACTAACAGCGGTTGTGAACAGTCTCGTACCACTGGACCAAGCAGGGAAAGGTGACCATGAAGCAGTCAGCAGAGGTCTCGCGAGCCCCCCGATCCTTGAGCATCCGCCGGGGGGACTCCCTTGAGTTCGTCGAGTCGCATCCCAGTGAGCCGGGCAAGGGCGCCAGGGTGGCGCATTTCCTCGGCCCGGACAGCGGCGCCAGCCACTTGTCGGTCGCGATCGTCGAACTCGAGCCCGGCGGCCATGTCATCGGTCACCGGCACCCGTTCGAGGAGTCGTTCTTCGTCCTGGAGGGCAACCCGCTGCTCGCGGTGGCCGACCACCAGTACGCCCTGCGCCCCCATGACTTCGGCCTCGTGCCCTACGCCGTCGGTCACGCGTGGAGCAACCCCACGGACCAGCGCGTGCGCATGTTGCGTGTGCACGCTCCCCAGCCGCGCCCCATCGACGGCAGGGGGACGTGGGGGGTGTTCGAAGCGCCTGAGACCCGGGTGCCGACGCAGGGCGTGGCCGTCGACGAACTCGACCCGGCCAAGCCGTACGTCGGTCACTTCGACCAGACGGACATGGCGCCGCCCGGGTCGATCTCCATGCCCGGCTACCACGGGGCGAACGTGCAGAACGTCCAGATCCGCATGATGGTGGACGACCTCCTCGGGGCGCGCCACCACGCGATGTTCATCGTGCAGTTCACCCCGGGCGTGGTGGACAACGCCCCGCTCAAGACCGCGAAGGAGCACTTCCATCCGTTCGAGGAGATCTACTACCTGATCTCCGGGCAGACGCGGTCCTTCTGCGACGGTGAGCAGGACCTGGCCGGTGTCGGCGACCTCGTCTTCGCGCCGGTCGGCGCGTCGCACGGATTCGCGGCCCTCGGCACGGAGCCGCTGTGCTGGATCGAGGTGCAGTCGCCGATGCCGCCGGCGAGCGGCGGATTCACCTTCCACAACGACTGGGCGCAGCACACCAACATCGGTTGATCCGCTCGTCCGGCACCGGGGCCCGCGCGTTTCCGCCCGGGGTCAGCCCAGCGCCGCGCGGACGTCCGCGACGAGGGCGGCGGCGTCCTCCACCGCCGTGACCGGGTCGCCGAGGCCGGACAGCACCGCTTCGGCGCGGGACCGGAAGCCGGGCGGGGCGTCGGGGAGGGCGCCCGCGGCGGCGAGGGCGCCCTTCTCGTTGAGGCACCACACGCGGTGGTGGGCGTGGAGCGACTGCGTCAGCACCCCGACTGCCCGTGAAAGGCACAGGGCGGCGTGCAGGACGTCCCCGCCGCCCGCGGACTTGCGGGCGTTCACGACCAGGAAGTCCGCCTCCCAGGAGGCCCCGACGAGGGCCTCGCGCAGCGGCTCCGGGTAGACCAGCGTCCGCTCGCGCAGCGCGGTCAGCTCACCCGCCGGGTCGGCCAGGACGCGGCCGAGGGCGACCTCGCCGGCGTACACGGGGGACCAGAAGCCCAGCGGATGGCCGGCCTGGACACCGACCTCGTAGCGGCCGGCGAGGCAGTCGTCCCACACCCGCCCCACCCGATCCAGGTCCCGCAGGATCCAGTCGACCTGGACGCCGCCGACGCGCAGCCACGCCCCGCCGTTCACCCAGGGACCCCAGCCGCCGGGGCCGGCGATCTCCACCGGTGCGCCCGTCGCCTCGGAGGCGAGCGCGGCGAGCGCCGCCAGGTCCGGTTCGCCGCGGTAGTACACGCCGAGGTCCCAGTCGGAGTCGGCGCGGTGCGTACCGCGCGCCCGGCTGCCGCCCAGCATCACCGCGACCACACCGGGGACCCGGGCGAGCGACCGTGCCATGGAGGAGACAGGGGGTACGTGTTCGGGCTCGTGGGGCACCGTGCGAGTGTAGGTGCACCCCCGGCGCGAGGAGTACGGAATTGTTCACGACCCGGCCCACCCTCCAAGGCACCTTCGGCATGGCCTCCTCCACGCACTGGCTCGCCTCGCAGTCGGCGATGGCCGTGCTGGAGAGCGGCGGCAACGCCTATGACGCGGCGGTGGCCGCCGGGTTCGTCCTGCACGTGGTGGAGCCGCACCTCAACGGACCCGCGGGCGAGGTGCCGATCATCGTCGCGCCCGCGGGCGGTCCCGTGCGCGTGCTCTGCGGCCAGGGCCCCGCCCCGGCCGGGGCGAGCGTCGACCACTACCGCGCGCTGGGCCTGGACTTCGTCCCCGGCACCGGTCCGCTCGCGGCCGCCGTGCCCGGTGCCTTCGACGCCTGGATGGTGCTGTTGCGCGACCACGGCACGAAGCCGCTCGCGGACGTGCTCTCCTACGCCATCGGCTACGCCGAGCACGGCCACCCCGCGGTGGAGGCGGTCGGCGCCACGGTCGGCTCCGTCCAGGCGCTGTTCGAGACGGAGTGGACGACCTCGGCCGAGCTGTACCTGGCCGGCGGCCGCCCGCCCCGGCCGGGAGACCTGCTGCGCAACCCCGATCTCGCCGCCACCTGGCGGCGGTTGCTGCGGGAGGCGGAGGCCGCCGGCAGCGACCGGGAGGCACAGATCGAAGCGGCCCGGCGGGTGTGGCGCGAGGGCTTCATCGGCGAGGCGCTGGCCGCCTTCGCCGCCCGTCCCGCGATGGACACCACGGGCGAGCGCCACGCCTCCACCCTGACCGGGGACGACCTCGTCGCGTACGAGGCGCACCACGAGGACCCGGTGACCTTCGACTGGAACGGCTGGACGGTCTGCAAGGCCGGACCGTGGAGCCAGGGCCCGGCCTTCCTGCAGCAACTGGCCCTGCTGCCGCCGGATCCCGCGGACCTGGAGTACGGCTCCGCCGACTACGTGCACACCCTGGTCGAGGGCACCAAGCTCGCCATGGCCGACCGCGAGGCCTGGTACGGCGACGCCCAGGACGACGTCCCGCTCGCCGAACTGCTGTCACCCGCCTACAACGACGCACGGCGCGCCCTGGTCGACCAGGCGAAGGCCTCCCACGAGCTGCGCCCCGGCAGCCCGGGCGGCCGCACGCCGCGGCTGCCGCACTTCCCGCTCCACGACGCCGCCGCGGCAACGGGATTCGACGCCATGGGCGTCGGCGAGCCGACGGTCGCCCACAACGGCGCGACCCGCGGCGACACGTGCCACCTCGACGTCGTCGACCGCTGGGGCAACATGGTCGCCGCCACCCCCAGCGGCGGCTGGCTCCAGTCCAACCCGGTGGTCCCCGGGCTCGGCTTCCCGCTCGGCACCCGCCTGCAGATGACCTGGCTGGAGCCCGGGCTGCCGAACTCCCTCACCCCGGGCCGCCGTCCGCGCACCACGCTCACCCCGTCGCTCGCGCTGCGCGACGGCGTGCCGGTGATGGCCTTCGGCACCCCCGGCGGCGACCAGCAGGACCAGTGGTCGCTGCACTTCTTCCTGGGCGTCGCCCTGCGCGCCCCCGTCCGCGGCGGCCTCGACCTCCAGGGCGCCATCGACGCGCCCAACTGGCACAACGACAGCTTCCCGAGCTCCTTCCACCCCCGGGAGATGCGGCCCGGCAGCCTCACCGTGGAGAGCCGCTTCGAGGAGTCCGTCATCGCCGGACTCCGCAGCCGCGGCCACGACGTCACCGTTGCCGCCCCCTGGTCCGAGGGCCGCCTGTGCGCGGTGGCCCGCGACCCGGAGACCGGCGTCCTGTCCTCCGCGGCCAACCCCCGCGGCATGCAGGGTTACGCGGTGGGCCGCTGACCCGGCGCCCGGGCAGGCGCCGCCCGTCGGCACGGCAGGGCGGCGCGGCGCGGCGCGGACCTGGGGTCCCTCATGGGACGTTGCCATGCGCCGGGCGGAGAGCCCGTGGCCCGCGACCGGAGACCGGTGCGGCCAACCCCCGCGGGATGCCGGGTTACGCGGTGGGCCGCTGACCGACCACCGGGGGGCGGCCGTTGACCAGTTCGACGGGGCAGGCGCCGTCCGCCTGTGCGGCCAGGGCGGCGCGGACGCGGCGGTAGAGGCCGGGGGAGAGGTACTCCTCGGCCTCCTCGGGCGTCGCCATCCGCCAGGCGGACAGCTCCTCCTCCTGCAGCACGATCGCGCCGAGCGCGGCCTCGTCGAGCACGCCGCCGTCGTACAGGTAGGAGGTCAGCGGCGGGCGGCCCGGCCACTGCACCCAGTCGACGGCGAGCAGGGCGCCCGGCTCGACGTCCAGACCGACCTCCTCCAGGGTCTCCCGGCGGGCCGCCTCGCGGGGGGTCTCCCCGTCGGCCGACTCGATGGTGCCGCCGGGCAGCACCCACTTGCCGTCCTGGCGGTAGGTGGTCTCGGCGATCAGGATCCGGCCGTCGGCGTCGCGGAAGAGCGTGCTGGCCCCGGCGAGGATCTTCGGCAGGCTGTCGATGTAGGCGTCGAAATCGGTGGTCGTCACGCGCCCCAACCTACGGGTTCGCGACCCTCGACGGCGGCGGCCACCTGCGCCGGGTCCAGGCTTCCGGGGGCGCGGCGGTCGCGTGCCGCACGGTTCGCGAGCCGGCGCAGCGTCTCGTTGACCGGGACGGGTATCCCGTGGAGCCGTCCCAGCAGCACGATCTCGCCGTTGAGCCAGTCCGCCTCGACGCTCCCGGTGCCGCGGGTCAGGCTCTGCCAGGACGAGCCGCCGCCCCGGGCGAAGCCGTCGACCGGCCGCAGGCTCACCCGGTCGCCGCGGACCGCCGCCTGCTCCTCCTCGCCCGCGTACGGGATGCCGGCGGCGTCGAGCACCGCGGCGCCCTCGGCGCGCGCCCGCTTGACGAGGCCGGCGGCCGTGTCGTCCCAGCCGCCGCAGAGCGCCTCGACGGCGTTGCCGAGGTTCGACAGCAGCTTGGCGTACTTCCAGCGCATCACGTCGGCCACGACCGGGGCGGCGAAGGAGGACTTCTCCAGGTCCGCGGAGACGGCCCGTGCGAGCTCGTCCGTTCCGTGCGGGTAGCGGCCCAGGTGGAGGATGCCGGTCAGCGGACCGCAGGGGGCGACCACCTCGCCGGGCTCCAGGTGGGTCGACGGCAGCCACACGCACATGCCGTACACGTCGCGGAAGCGGCGCAGTGCCGTGCGTTCGTTGGCGACGCCGTTCTGGGCGCAGACCAGCGGCAGGTGGTCCGCGACCGGGGCCCAGGCGGCGAGCGCGGCCTCCGTGTCCTGCGTCTTCACGGCCAGCACCAGCACGTCGTCCTCGCGCAGCCTCAGCCCCTCCGGGCCGCCGGCCACCGGGACGGGCAGCGACAGCGTCCCGTCCGGCGTCCGCAGCGTCAGCCCGCGCTCGCGCAGCGCCTCCAGGTGCGCTCCCCGCGCGACCAGGACGACCTCGTGACCGCTCTCGTACAGCCGGCCGCCGATCGTCGCGCCGACCGCGCCCGCTCCCACAACGATGTATCGCACACGCGGACCCTACGGCACGAGCAGCGCCGTGCGACGGGCGAGTTCGCTGATCGCCACGCCGTCGAAGCCGAACACCGCGCTGCGCACCCGGTCCTCCAGCGGCTCGGTCCACTGCGGCGGGATCGCCGCCGCGCCGCAGAACACCCCGGCCACCGAACCCGCCGTCGCACCGCCGGAGTCGGTGTCCAGGCCGCCGCGCACGGTCAGCGCGATCGTGGCGGTGAAGTCGCCCGCGCCGTACAGCAGCCCGGCGGTGACGAGCGCGGCGTTGGGGACGGTGTGGATCCAGTGCAGCCCACGGTTCTCCTCGTCCAGCTCCGCCATCGTCCCGGCCCAGTCCAGCCCCGCCGCGTGCAGCGCCATGGTCCGGCGCACCGTGCGGGCCAGCCGGCAGCCCGGCGGGACGTGCTGCAGCGCCGACTCCAGCGCGGCCCGGGCGTCGGGCGCGGTGAACGCCGCCGCGATCAGCGCCGCGGCCCACATCGCGCCGTACACCCCGTTGCCCGTGTGCGACAGCACCGCGTCCCGGCGGGCGAGCGACGCGGCCCGCCGGGGGTCGCCGGGGGAGGTCCAGCCGTGGACGTCGGCGCGGATCAACGCCCCGATCCACTCCTGGTACGGGTTGTCGGCCGTGGCCGTCAGCGGCGGCTTCATCCCGCCCGCGAGGTTGCGGTACGCCGCGCGCTCGGCGGTGAAGGTCTGCAGGTAGGGAAGGCGCAGCAGCCACAGCTCGCCGACCTGCTCGGTGGTGAAGTCCGGGCCGTACGTCTCCAGCAGGTCGAGCCCGAGGATCGCGTAGTCGACGTCGTCGTCCCGCGCGCTGCCGTGGATGTTGCCGCGGGTGCACTGCGGCCACTCCGGGCGCAGCTCGAACTCCGCCGGGTCCGCAGGCGGGTCCAGCGCGGGGATGTAGTCGGTCAGCGGCAGCGCCCCGGCCCGGCGCAGGTAGCGGTCGATGCGCTCGCGGGTCCAGTGGTCGCCGCGCTCGACGGGCTTGCCGAGCATGTTGCCGGCGATCCGGCCGAGCCAGCCGCCCAGGATGCGGTCGTGGAGAGAGAGGGCCATGCCTCCGGTGTACCGCCAGGACACCCCGGGATAGGGTCCAAGCGGCGCGACCTGCCGTAAGGGAGATCAATGTGACGGACGCACGGCCCGCGCGGGTGCTCATCGCCGCGGACAAGTTCAAGGGCTCGCTCACCGCCGTCGAGGTGGCGGAGCGGCTCGGGGCGGGGCTGCGGAGCGCCGCCCCCGACCTCGTCGTCGAGTCCGTACCGGTGGCCGACGGCGGGGACGGAACGGTGGACGCCGCCGTCGCCGCCGGATTCGAGCGGCGCCTGGTGGAGGTCACCGGGCCGCTGGGGGAGCCGGTCACCGCCGCGTACGCACTGCGCGACGGCACCGCCGTCGTGGAGATGGCCGAGGCCTCGGGGCTGCGGCACCTGCCGCCCGGCGTCTTCGCGCCGCTTACGGCGACCACCTGCGGCACCGGTGAGCTGCTGCTGGCCGTACTCGACGCGGGCGCGCGGTCCGTCGTGCTCGGCGTCGGCGGCAGCGCGACCAACGACGGGGGCGCGGGCATGCTCGTCGCGCTCGGCGCCCGCCTGCTGGACGGCCGGGGCGAGCCGGTGGGCCCGGGCGGCGCGGCGCTCGCCGGGCTGGCCTCGGCGGACCTGTCCGGCCTCGACCCGCGGCTCGCTGCGACCGAGGTCGTCCTCGCCAGCGACGTCGACAACCCGCTGCTCGGCCCGAAGGGCGCCGCCGCCGTCTACGGCCCCCAGAAGGGTGCCACGCAGGAGGACGTCGCCACGCTGGACGCGGCGCTCGCCCACTACGCGGAGGTGCTGGAGGCCGGTGCGGCCGCCGAGGCCCCGGGGGCGGGTGCGGCCGGCGGGGTCGGGTTCGGGGCGCTGGTGGGC
>NZ_JARAVK010000169.1:0-20133 GCF_033792765.1 Streptomyces sp. PA03-6a
CCCTCCGGCTGACCTCCCCGCCCCCTCGCCGGCGGCGGCCGCGCCGACGGGCCGAATGCGCTCGGAGCCACGGCCGCCGTCCGGCTATGCTGCGGGGTGCGGGCCGTTAGCTCAATTGGCAGAGCAGTGGACTTTTAATCCATTGGTTGTGGGTTCGAGTCCCACACGGCCTACCCGCAGGCGGTTGGTCTCGCCACCGCTGTCCTGCGTGAATGCGGCCCCACCGGTTCCGACCGGTGGGGCCGCAGCCTCTTCTCCCTCTGAACGGCAGTGCCGGCGAGCTACGTCTTCCGTGCCCGACCGCCGCCAGCGGTGCGCGCGGTCAACTCCTCGGTGGCTTCCCCCACATGCGGAAGGCCGCCCGCCGGCCACGTCCAACCATCGGCGCCCTCGCGGGTGTCGGCGGGTGGCGCCAGGGGTGCGGCGGCGGGTCTTGGGCTCGTCACTGACGTGTCACGACACAGCCACTGCGTCTGTAAACCGTGTTCACAGGCGCGCACCCCAGGCATACTCATTTTCGCCAACCCGCATATGCCATCCCTGGGGGGAAGAAATGCACGCGAAGTTCGCCATGCCCATCGTGACCGTCGCCGTCCTCGCCGCCGGCCTGACCGCCTGTGCCGAGCCGACGACCGTCAGCACCAAGCCCGTCAAGACCGAGGCCGCCGGCAAGGACGGTGGCGACAGCAAGCCCGCGAAGTCGGCGGACGAGCCGAAGAAGGACGCCGGCATCGGCGACACCCTCAGCCTCCACGGCATGGACGACGGCTCGCGGATCGACGTCACCCTGGTCAAGTGGGTCGACCCGGCCAAGAGCAGCGACGAGTTCATGACCCCCGCGAAGGGGAAGCGGTGGGTCGCCGCCCAGCTCCGCCTGACCAACGCCGGCACCGCCGTCTACTCCGACAGCCCCGGCAACGGGCTGACCGTCACCGACACCGACGGGCAGCAGTTCCAGACCACCTTCGGGGAGGTGACCGCGGGACCCGCGATGTCCAGCGACCTGCGCCTGACGAAGGGCGCGAAGGGGCTCGGGTGGGTCGTCTTCGAGGTGCCCAAGGCGTCGAAGATCACCAAGCTCCAGATGGCTCTCGACAGCGGCTTCGCCGACGAGACCGGCCAGTGGAACGTCAAGTAGCCGCCGGGGGATCGCCGTCGCGGTCCTGAGGGTGCGTCGTGGCGTCCGGTTTCGGGGCCCGGGCGCCCTACCGCGGGGCCCCCGTCCGGAGTTGCCGGACGGGGGCCCGAGGCGTGTGCGGGGTCGGACGGCGGGGTCAGCCGTCGCAGAACTTGAGGCGCTTCAGGGTGTCGTTGATGGCCTTGCCCTGGGCTTCGGTGAGCACGTTGTCGTGGTAGGTGAAGCTCCGGGCGGCCTCCGCGTCCGCCTGGGGGTCGTTGCTGTTGATGGCGCCGCACAGGTTGCGGGCGGCGTCGATGGCCTTGTCGGGGTCCTTGGCGAAGTCGGGGTTGATGGCCTGCAGGGCGGCGATGAGCGCGGCCCGGTCGGCTCCCGTGGGGGAGGCGGGGATCCCCGCCTCGGGCAGGGACTTCTCGGGGTCGGCCTGGGAGACCGGGGACGCGGACGACACGGCGGTCTCGGGCGCCGTGGTGGCGGTGTCGGTGGAGGAGCTGCAGCCGCTGAGGGCCGTGCCCGCGACGGCGAGCAGCAGTGCGGTTGCGGAGATGTGTGTGCGCATGTCGGGATTATGACCTTTCGCCCTGCCTTAGGTGGTGGAGGCGGCCCGCGGCAGGGGTGTGACATGCGGGGCAAGTCATCGGCCCCGGGGTGGTGGTGACGGACGGGCACGGCCCCGGCGGCCGCTACGCCGGGGTCGTGCCGCGGCGGCGGGCCTCGTCGGGGATGGGGAGTTCGAACCAGACGACCTTGCCCGTGCCCAGGCGCCGGGCGCCCCAGTGGTCGGCGAGGCGGTCGACGACGTACAGGCCGCGGCCGTTCTCGTCCTCTGGTCCGGCCCGGTGCACCCGGGGGACCAGGGGCGAGTCGTCGCCGACCTCGCAGCGCAGCACGTCGGTGCGCAGGAGGCGCAGGGTGATGGGGCGGGAGGCGAAGCGTACGGCGTTGGTGACGACCTCGCTGACGAGCAGTTCGGTCGTCTCCAGCATGGGGTCGAGGCCCCAGCGGTGCAGGGCGCGGCGGGTGAGGCGGCGGGCCCGGCAGGCGGTCTCGGGCTGGGGGGCGAGGTACCAGTAGGCGACGCTGTGCGTGGGGAAGCCGTCGAAGCGGGCGGCGAGCAGCGCGATGTCGTCGTCGCGGGAGCCGCCGGGGCCGAGGTCGCCGAGCGCCTGGTCGCACAGGGCTTCCAGGGGCGGCGGGACGAGGTCGCGGCCGGGGGTCTGGATGCGGGCGAGCAGGTTCTCCACGCCGGTCCAGATGTCGTGGCCGCGGGACTCGACCAGGCCGTCGGTGTAGAGGAGCAGCGTGGCCCCGGTGGGCGCGGGCATCTCGACGGTCTCGAAGTCGATGCCGCCGACGCCGATCGGCGCGCCCGCGGGTACGGGCAGCACCTCGCCCTTGCCGCCGGGGAGCAGCACGACGGGCGGCAGATGGCCGGCGTTGGCGATCAGCAGCCGGTGCGAGATGGGGTCGTAGACCGCGTACAGGCAGGTGGCGATGTGCTCGATGCCCAGCCGCTGGGCCTGCTCGTCGAGGTGGTGCAGGACCTCGTCCGGGGGCAGGTCGAGGCCGGCGAGGGCCTGCACGCTGGTGCGCAGCTGGCCCATGATCGCGGCGGAGGTCATCGAGTGGCCCATCACGTCTCCGACGACGAGCGCGACGCGGCTGCCGGGCAGCGGGATGGCGTCGTACCAGTCGCCGCCCACCCGCGCGGTCTCGGAGGCGGGCAGGTAGCGGCTGGCCAGCCGGACCCCGGTGGGCTCGGGGAGGGAGGCCGGGAGCATGGTGCGCTGCAGCGCGTCGGCGACGGACGCCTCGTGGCCGTACATCAGGGCCTTGTGGGCGCCGAGCGCGGTGTGGGTCGCCAGTTGCGAGGCGACCAGCAGGTCGTCGGCGGTGAAGGGGGCCCGCTCGGGCCGGCGCAGCAGGGTGAGGGTGCCCATGAGGCGGTTGCGGCCGTGCAGCGGGGCGATGATCAGGCGGCGGCCGGGTGGCAGCGTGCCGGGCGGGCCGACCACCGGGCCGAGCAGCTCCCTGACGGTGGTGGCGATGCCGGGGGCGTCGCCGAAGACCGGGCGGCCCTCCCGCAGCAGCCGGGTGAGCCGGCCGGTGGCGCTGAGCCGGACGCACTCCGACACCCCCCGCGCTCCGGGGCGGTTGACGCACCGGAGCGCTATCTGCGGCGGCTCCGGCGCGGCGGCCTCCGCGTCCGGTGACGGCAGCCCGGGGGGTGGCCGCTCCGGGGTGCGCCGCCGGGTGGGGTGCAGGTGCAGGACGACGGGACCCGCGGTGTCCCGGCCCTGCATGCCCTCCTGGGTCAGCAGCGGGTCGTGCAGATGGACGAAGATCACGTCGGCGAAGGCGGGGACGGCCGCCGTGTCCAGCTCGCGCAGCGTCTCGTCCAGGTCCATGCCGGCGGCGATGCGCCGGGTCGCGGCGTCGAGGTAGCGGAGCCGGTCGGTCTGCGGCTGCCCGGGCGCGCGGGGCGCGTCGGCGTCCCGGGGCCATGGCGTGCGCCGCTCGGGGGGTTCCGCTCCGCCCCCGGTGGGGCCGGGGTCTTCGCCTGGGGTGCGGTGCCGCGCCACGTCCTGGTCCCGTCCCGCCTCAGCCGATTCGCCGGCAACAGAGGAACACCTGTTCCTCCGGCGGTACGTCGCTGAAGGCCGGGGCGTAGGTGTACGAGAACTCCTTGACGATCTCGAAGCCGCCCGACTCGATGACGTGCAGCAACTCCTCCCGGAGGTAGCCGGAGACGCGGATGGTGCAGCCCAGGAACGGGATGGCGAAGTCGTCCACGTCGGCCTCCACCATCGACAGGGCGAACAGCCCGCCCGGGACCAGCAGATGGTGGATCGTGCGGAGGGCGTGCGGGATCTCGGCGCGCGGCAGCATCAGCAGGGAGAAGAAGGCCGCGACGGCGTCGAAGCGGCCCAGCGGGGCCGGGCCGCCGGGGCGCAGGTCGGCGATGTCCAGCTGGTGGAAGGTGGCGTGGGGGACGTACGTCCGGGCCAGTTCGAGCATGCCCTCGGACAGGTCGATGCCCACGACGTCGAACGCCGCGTCGCTCAGCTGCCGGGAGGTGGGGAGTCCGGTGCCGCAGCCGAGGTCCAGTACACGGGACCCGGGCGGCAGGGTGTCCACGAGCCACAGGCCGGCGGAGAACTGCCCCTCCTTGTGCGGGAAGGCCTCGTCGTAGCGGTCCCCGATGGCGTCGAACGCCTCGGCCTGGCCGCTCCGGTCAGGCCGGCCGCTCTCATAACCGCCCCACACGGTCTTGTCGATCACGAAAAATCCCTTTCGTGCCCACTTCGAATTATCCCATGGAGTCCTTTTGTCGCCTCTTGATGGAATCTGACCCTCTGGCCACGGGGGTCGCAGGAGCCACGGGACGGCACCGGGGTCACAAGGGGCGTCCGGGCCCTCTCTCTCCGTGCACGGGTGGTGCTGCCGTGCCGTCCGTTACGGACGGGGCGCGTGCGCCGGGGTGGACCACGCCCGTATCGTGGGGCCACCGCGAGCACGCCGGCCCGGGGCCGCTCCGCCGCGCGCACGCCGCCGACGCCCACCGCACTTGCCAGGAACCGGACCTCATATGACCGCACCCTCCTTGCACAGCCCCGCCGACATCGCCTCCCTCCCCGCGGAGGCGCGCGACGACCTGCGCGCCTACGCGGAGCTCGGCGGCTTCACGCTGACGACCGACACCCACGCCTGGTACGCGGCCGTGGACACCGTCGCCGGCCCCGAGGAGGCCCGCGCCGCCTCCACCGTCCTCGCGGAGCTGCGCGGCCGTGACCTGCCCGCGCTGCGCGCCGCCGCACGCCGCCTGGAGGAGTCCGAGGCCCTGGGCATCGACGCCCCCCGCACGGTGGCCGAGAGCGGCCGGGCCGTTTCGCTGCTGCTGCGGGTACGCCTGACGCTGCGCACGCTCAACGCCGACGTGTACGACGTGGCCGAGGCCGAGCTGGACGACCTGGTCGCCGCCACCGCGAGCGGCGCCTGGCGCCGGGGCCGCGGGGTGAAGGTCACCTGGCTGCGCCGCCGCTCGCTGCGGGGACGCGTCCGCGGGCTGGCCACCGGGCGGCCGCGGCGCGACGCCGCCCACACCGCCCTGGCCTCCGCGGCCTCCGAGCGCACCGACTGGGCCGCCCTCGGCGGCGCCGGCCGCCCGGCCGTCCCCACGGACGCGGACTTCCTCGACGACGCCTCCCGCGCCGCCGAGGCCGCCGTCACCGGGCTCACCGAACTGGGCCGCCTCCTGCGCCCCGAGGCCGCGCTGGACAGCCTGCCCTTCGAGGAGCTCGTGGAGCTCCTCGACCGCCTCGCCGCGGACGAGGGCACGCTGTACCGGCTGCCCAACCTCAAGGCCACCCGCGACCGCCTGGAGGAGCAGGGCCTCGGCGCGGTGCTCGCGGAGCTGACGGAACGTCGGGCGGACACGGCCGAGGTCGTCGCGCTGCTGGGCGAGGCGGAGACCCCCGTCGTCCCCGAACCGCGCGCCACGTCGGAAGCGGCGGAGGGGACTCCTGCGGAGCCGGAGCCGGAGGCCGTTGCCGAGGCTGCGGTGGTCGAGGCACCGGTGACGGAGGAAGCGTCGGCTGCTCCCGCTGAGGCGGAGGCGGAGCCGGTTGCCGCGGAGGCTCCTGCCGTGGAGCCCGAGCCGGTTGCTGAGGCTGAGCCCGTGACGGAGGAGGCACCTGCTCCCGTCGAGGCGGAGCCTGTTGCCGAGGCGCCGGTGGTCGCAGAGGCCCCCGCAGCCGAGCCCGAGCCCGAGCCGGTTGCGGAGGCTGCGCCTGCGGAGGTTGAGCCCGAGGCCGTCGTGGAGCCGGAGGCGGCGCCTGCAGAGCCGGAGCCGGTGGCGGAGGAAGCGCCTGCCGCCGAGCCCGAGCCCGAGCCCGAGGCGGAAGCCGTTGCGGAGCCCGTGACGGAGGAGGCACCTGCTCCCGTCGAGGCGGAGCCTGTCGCGGAGGCGCCGGTGGTCGAAGAGGCCCCCGCAGTCGAGCCCGAGTCTGAGCCCGAGCCGGAGCCGGTGGCGGAGGAAGCGCCTGCCGCCGAGCCCGAGCCCGAGGCGGAAGCCGTTGCGGAGCACGTGACGGAGGAGGCACCTGCTCCCGTCGAGGCGGAGCCTGTTGCCGAGGCGCCGGTGGTCGCAGAGGCCCCCGCTGCCGAGCCCGAGGAGGAGCCCGTTGCCGCGAACCCGGTGGGGCGGCGGCCGCGGAAGCCGTCGATCACGCCGGGGAAGGCCGTGACGGCGTACTCGGCGGAGGAACTGACCGCGCTGGTGCGGTGGATCGACGGCGACGGCGAGAAGCGGTCGGACGACGAACTGCTGCGTGCCGCGATGAAGGAGCTGGGCTTCGCCCGGCTGGGGCCGCGCATCAAGGAGGCCCTCGGCGCCGCCGTGGCCGAGGCGCGCGGCTGACGGGGCCGCGCGTCATCCGGCGCGCGGCAGGGGTTTGGCGACGACCCGCACCAGGACGGTGCGGGTCGTCGCGTTGTGGCAGGCGTCGGTGATGGTGGCGGTGAACGCGTCGGTGCCGGAGAAGTCCTCGTGCGGGGTGTACGAGAAGAGGCCGTTGCCCTGCTGGACGACGACGCCCCGCACGGGTTCGCTGTGGGCGGTGACGGCCGTACCGCTGCCGCTGACGCCCTTGAGGACGTCGCCGGTGGCGTGGCCGTGCGGGCCGGAGGTGACGCGCAGCAGGCCCGGTACGAGGGCGGGGCGGGGGACGACCCAGACGCGGTGGGCGGCGCGGTCGGAGACGTACAGCCGCCCGTCGGGGGCGAGGGCGGTGCCCCAGCGGGTGCGCGGGGAGGGGTAGAAGAGGGAGCCGTCCTCCGTGACCGCCAGCCCGTGGACCTCGCCCGTGGAGACCCGGGCGGTCCCCGGTACGGGGGTGACGCGGCCGTCGCGGTCGAGGCGCCGGACGCGGCCGTCGACGACGGCGTAGACGGTGCCGGCCCGGTCGGTGGCGAGGGCGTCGACGGTGGCGCCGGGGAAGGAGCGGACCGGGGCCTTGCCGCCGGGTGGGAGCCGCCGCAGCCCGCCGGCCACGCCGCCCGAGACGTACACGGAGCGGTCACCGCCGACAGCGATGGCGTCGTGCCGTCCGGCCTCGGTGAGCAGCGTGGTCGTGCGGTGGCCGTCGGCGCCCACGGAGACGGCCTTGCCCTCGCCGGAGACGTAGACCGTGCCGTCCGGGCCGACGGCCAGGCCGTACGGGGCGAAGTCGGTGGTCGTGAAGGTCGTGATGACGGGCGCGGCGCCGGCCGCGTCCGGGGTGACGCGGCGGACGGCGCGGTTGGCGGAGTCGGCGATGTAGAGGCGGCCCGCGGTGTCGGTGGCCAGCCCGGCCGGATCGTGCAGGGTGGCCGCGGTGGCGGCGGCGCCGTCCCCGCCGTGGCCGGGCGCGCCGGTGCCTGCGTAGGCGGCCGGGGACTGCGCCCCGGCCGCCTACGCAGGCACCGGCGCGCCGGGTGACCCATCGGGGGGTCGCCCGAACGGTGGCGCGTCCGCGCCAGGGCGTCCACCGGTGGGTCCGGTGTCGCGGTTACGCCACGGCGGACTCGCAGATTTAACCTCTTCGCCCTTGTCATGTCTGTTTCTACGCGCGTAACTTGAGCCGGTCCGCCGTGCGCTGCCCGTGGTTGACGGGCTGTTGGACCCGATAGGAGAAACCCTCGTGCCGATCGCCAGACCGAGCCGACACCGCAGCCGCGCCGCGGCGCTCGCGCTCATATCGACCGGAATCGCCGCGTCCGTCGTGCTGACCGGGCTGCCCGCCGCCCACGCGACCCCCTCCAGCGAGGCGGTCGTCGCCGAGGTGTACGGCGGCGGCGGCAACTCCGGCGCGACGCTGACCAACGACTTCGTGGAGCTCGCGAACGCCGGTTCGGCCGCGTACGACCTGGCCGGCTACAGCGTGCAGTACCTGCCCGGTACGCCGTCCGCCTCCTCCAAGTGGCAGGCGACCGCGCTGACCGGGTCGATCGCCCCCGGCGGCCGCTACCTCGTGTCGGAGTCCGCCGGCACCGGCGGCACGACGCCCCTGCCGGCCGCCGACGCCAGTGGCTCCATCGCCATGAGCGCCACCTCGGGCACCATCGCCCTGGTCAACGGCACCACCCCGCTGACCTGCATCACCGCCGCCGACTGCACCGCCGACCCGCGCGTGGTCGACCTCGTCGGCTTCGGCACCGCGGTCGTGCGCGAGGGCAGCGGCCCCGCGGCCGGTGCGAGCAACACCGCCGCTGTCGCCCGCGGCGCGTCCCTAGCCGACACCGACGACAACGCCGCCGACCTCACCGCCGGCGCGCCGACCCCCGTCAACGCCGCCGGGCAGACCCCGGGCGGCGGCACCCCGGACCCGACGCCCACCCCGGAGCCGACCGAGCCCGGCACCACCCGGATCCACGACATCCAGGGCACCACCCGGGTCTCCCCGCTCAAGGGCCAGACCGTCACCCGGGTCCCCGGCATCGTCACCGGCGTGCGCACCACCGGCTCCAAGGGCTACTGGATCCAGTCCACAGACGCAGAGGCCGACACCGACGCCCGCACCAGCGAGGCCGTGTTCGTCTACACCGGCTCCGTCACGCCCACCGTCGCCGTCGGCGACAAGGTGCTGGTGACCGGCAAGGTCTCCGAGTACTACCCGGGCACCGGCAGCCAGTCGGTCACCGAGGTCACCGGCCCGACCGCCACCGTGCTCTCGGCCGGCAACGCCCTGCCCGCGCCCGTCACGCTGGACGCCTCCACCGTCCCGGCGGCGTACGCGCCCGACGCCGGCGGCGGCAGCATCGAGGGTCTGCCGCTCGACCCGGCCGGGTACGCGCTGGACTTCTACGAGGCCCACGAGGGCGAGCTGGCGCGGTTCTCCGACGCCCGCGTCGTCGGCGGCACCACCCAGTACCACGAGGTCTGGGTGACCGTGAAGCCGGCCGAGAACCCCACCCGCCGCGGCGGCACGGTGTACGGCTCGTACGCCCAGCCCAACACCGGCCGCATCAAGGTCATGTCGATCGGCGCGGGCACCGACGTCCCGACCGCCGACGTCGGCGACAAGCTGGCCGGCACCACCACCGGAGCGATCGACTACGACGGCTTCGGCGGCTACAACCTCCAGGCCACGCAGTTGGGCACGCTGGTCGACAACGGCCTGGGGCGCGAGGTGACCCGCAAGCAGAAGGGCGGCGAGCTCGCGGTCGCCACCTACAACGTGGAGAACCTCGACCCCAGCGACCCCGCGGACAAGTTCGCGCGGCTCGCCGACGGCGTCGTCACCAGCCTCTCCTCGCCCGACATCGTGGCGCTGGAGGAGATCCAGGACAACAACGGCGCCACCGACGACGGCACGGTCGCCGCCGACCAGACGGTGCAGAAGTTCATCGACGCCATCGTCGCGGCCGGGGGCCCCCGCTACAGCTGGCGCTCCGTCGACCCCACGAACGACACCGACGGCGGTGAGCCCGGCGGCAACATCCGCCAGGTCTTCCTCTTCAACCCGCACCGCGTGCAGTTCACCGACCGCGCCGGCGGTGACGCCACCACCGCGGTCAAGGCGGTCAAGACCCGCAAGGGCGCGGAGCTGTCGGTCTCCCCGGGCCGGATCAACCCGGGCAGCGAAGCCTGGAACGCCAGCCGCAAGCCGCTGGTCGGCGAGTTCCGCTTCCACGGGAAGCCGGTCTTCGTCATCGCCAACCACTTCAACTCCAAGGGCGGCGACCAGCCGCTGCACAGCGTCAACCAGCAGCCGGTGCGCAGCTCCGAGACCCAGCGGAAGCTGCAGGCCACCGAGGTCAACACCTTCGTGAAGTCGCTGCTCGCGGCCGACCGGGACGCCAACGTCGTGGTCCTCGGCGACCTCAACGACTACGAGTTCTCCGGTACGGTGTCCACCCTCACCTCGGGCGGCGTGCTGAAGGACCTGCTGACCACGCTGCCCAAGTCCGAGCGCTACACCTACGTCTACGAGGGCAACTCGCAGTCGCTGGACCACATCCTGCTCAGCCCGGCGCTGCGTGACTTCGACTACGACGTGGTGCACATCAACGCGGAGTTCGCCGACCAGGCGAGCGACCACGACCCGCAGATCGTCCGCATCAAGCCGGACGGCTGCTGACCCACCCCTGCCCGAGGGCGGCACCGGCGCGACGCCGGTGCCGCCCTCGCGGCGTCGCGGCGTCAGCGCGTCACCGGGGGTCGGGCTCCGGGTCGGGGAACCCGCTGGCGGGCGTGTCGGCGCCGGTCCACGCGGCCAGCAGCTGCAGGGCCGCCTCGGAGGTGGAGCCGGGCTCGGCCGTGTGGATGCACACGAGCTGGTCGCTGTCGCCGGGGAAGAGCACGTGCTCGTACGACAGGGTGAGGTCGCCGACGACGGGGTGGTGGTAGAGCTTCACCCCGTGCAACCTCTGCCGCACGTTGTGGTCGGCCCACCAGGCGCGGAACTCGGCGCTCTTGATGGTCAGCTCGCCGACCAGCTCGGTCAGCCCCGGGTCGTCGGGGTGGCGCGCCGCGTCCAGGCGGAGGGCGGCGACCGCCTCGGCGGCGTGCTTGTCCCACTCCCGGTACAGGTCGCGGGCCGCGTCGTCGAGGAACATGAAGCGGGCGAGGTTGCGGTCGCGGTGCGGCAGCGCGTCGAAGTCGGTGATCAGCGTCCGGGCCAGCCGGTTCGCGGCCAGCACGTCTGTGCGGCGGCCGACGACGAACACGGGGGTGCGGTCGCCCAGCAGGTCCAGCACGCGGTGGACCTCGGGGCGCACCCGCTGCGGCCGCTGCGGCCTGCGGCGGGGCGGGGTGCGGTGCCGCGCCAGCTCGAAGAGGTACGCGCGCTCGGCCGCGTCCAGTCGCAGGGCGCGGGCGACGGCGTCCAGCACCGCCTCCGAGACATTCAGGTGCCTGCCCTGCTCCAAACGGGTGTAGTAATCGGTGCTCACCCCGGCCAGCCGCGCCAGCTCCTCCCGCCGCAACCCCGGCACACGGCGCGGCGCACCGCTGACGGTGATGCCGGCGTCCTGCGGGCTCAGCCGGTTCCTGCGGGCCCGCAGGAAGTCCCTGAGCTCGGCGTTGTGCTCCATGTGTTCCAGTATGGGCGGCCGATCATGAGGCGGCCCGGCGCGGCCGGACCCGCCGGCGGCTACCCGGACGGAGGCCGCTCCTCCAGGGGGTCCAGCCGCTCCAGCCGCTCCTGGAAGCGGTCCAGCATCTCCCTGAGCCGTTCCGCCTCCACCAGCAGCTCCTCGTGCAGTGGCCCCTCGTGCAGCGGTTCTTCGTGCAGCGGTTCTTCGGCGGCGCCCGGTCCGGGCGGTTCGCCGGTCACGTTCACCCAGGGCCCGGCCAGCCGCGCGAACTCCGCCGGCCGCAGCACCCGCAGCCCCGCCGCGCAGCGCCGGCAGGACGCCGTCAGCGCACGCCAGCCCGGCAGCCCGGTGCCGTCGCGCACGAACACCCGGGCGGCCCGCCCGCACCGGCAGGCGCCCATGCGCACGGTGCGCACCCGCTGCCGGGCGTAGCGCGTCCCGCGCTCGTACCGGGTGTACGTGCCCAGCACGCTCACCTGGAGCACCACCGCGTCCTGGCAGTCCGTCGCGCAGGTCAGGGCCTGTGCCTCGGCCGCCGTGTGCAGGCAGTAGAACCCGCAGTCGCAACCCCGGGCCGGGCTGCGGTGCCGCCGCCCGTAGCCGCACACGGCGTCGTCGAGGGCGCCGTACACGATCCGCCCGCCCAGCGACACGCCCCGGAAGCCCACGCGGGCGCCGTCGTGCGCCAGCATCGGGAAGGCCAGCTTGTACCCCGTGGGGGGCACCGCCGGCCGTTCCTCGGGCAACCGGCGGGCGAACCTCACCGTGCCGCGGCCTCGGCGGGCTCCGTCGCGGCGTCCGGGGCGGCGTCCGGGGCGCGGCCGGCGGGGGCCTTCTCCTCGTCCGCGAGCCGCTCCCGGCCCGGGAGCTCCTCGTCCGTCTCCTCCGCGTAGCCGTTCGCCAGTGCCCTGCCCAGCTTCATTGCGGCCTCCAAGATCGGGCGAATCCCCCGTACGGGGGGTACTCGGGCATCATGACGCACCGGGCCGCCGCCGGGGTAGGGCGCCTCGGCGCCCGGCCCGCCCCGATTTCCTGCCCGTTACACACAACTCCCCGCACGACCGGTGTGAATGACGGTGCGTCAGCGTAGGCTGGGAATGAGGGGAGGCGTCATGGACACGTACGTGACCATCGAGCTGGAGGGCGGCAAGGACCCGGCGGAGGACCTGCGCAGACTGGAGGTCTGGCTGCGGGCCGAGGAGGAACTGGCGCCGCTGGTCGTCCGCAGGGAGCGGCCCGCCGACGAGAGCATGGGCGTCGCCTACGACCTGCTCCTCATGATCCTCCAGGAGACGCTGCAGACCACCGCGCTCACACTGCTCCGCGCCCTGCGCAACCACCTGCGCAACCAGCCCGGCGACTCGCTCAGCGTCACCGTCCGCGCCGGGGACGTGGAGTGCGTCCTGACCGGCCGGGACGCCCTGACCCGTGGCGAACTGGAGGCGATGGCGGCCCGCATCCGCCAGACGCTGGAGAACTAGATCCGGGGAGAACCCGGTCCGGAGGAAGACGGCCCTGGGGAGGTCCGGCGGGCATGCCGTACGAACCGTTCGCGTCCCGGTCGCGGGCGGTCCTGATCGGGGTGTCCCAGTACGAGCACGCCCGTGACTTCTCCAACATCCCCTCCGCCAGGGCCAACGTGGCGCGGCTGCGGGCCGCCCTCGTCTCCGGCGCGCACGGCCGGTTCATCCCGCGGACCGTGGAGACCCTCGCCGAGCCGCGCACCCGCGACCGCGCGCTGCGGCTGATCGGCACCGCCGCCGCCCAGGCCCAGGACCTGCTGCTGGTCCACTTCACCGGGCACGGCTACGTCGACCTCGGCACCGGGGAGCCCGAGCTGTACCTGATGACCCGGGAGTCCACCAAGGACGGCGCCCGCCTCGACGGCATCCCGTACCGGGACCTGCTGAGACTGCTCGCCTCCTCGCGGGCCGAGCGTGTCGTCCTCGTCCTGGACTGCTGCTACTCCGGCAACGCCGGCCTGGTGCCGCTGCCCGAGCGGCCGTTCTCCCTGATCACCTCGTCGGCCGTCGGTTCCCGCATCCACAAGGGCGACGGCATCGACCCGACGCCCTTCACCGGGGCCCTGGTCCGGGTGCTGACCGAGGGTACCGACCCGTACGACCCGGTCACCGTGCAGCGCCTCGGGGTCCGGCTGCACGAACTGGCCGGGGAGTACGCCGCCACGCTCGACGAGCGGGTGGACTACGACCCCTGGTTCCCGACCGAGCGCTCCAGCAACAGCGCCGGCGACACCGTCCTGTCGCAGGCCCGGCTGACCCCGCGCCCCGCCCGCGGGACCCGCTGGCTGACGCCCTTGCGCCGGCTCGCCCAGTACGCCGGGTTCACCTGGACGTGGACGGCGGGACCCCACCAGCCGCTCTGGCACCGGGCCGTGGGCGCCGGCACCGCCCTGGCCCTGCTCGCGGGTGCCGTCACCGGCTGGACGTGGGCGCACCGCCCGGCTCCGCTGTGCCCCGCCCCGCTCGAACTGCGGGTGCTCACCTCGCCGGAGACCCGCGCCGCGCTCACCTCCGTGCTCGACGCCTTCCAGGACAGCGACGCCGCCGGCGCCACCGCGGCCCTCGGCGGCCGGCCCGAGGGCTGCGGCCAGATCAACACCACCGTGTACGCGGCCCCCACCGACCGCACCCTCGCCGCCTTCCGCGCCTCCGCCGCGTGGGCCGAACCGGAACGCGCCTGCGAGGACGCCGGGGACGGCGGGGACTGCGCGCTGCCGCTGCGGGACGTCGGGCCGCACCCGGACGTGTGGATACCGGCGGCCGGGACCGCCCCCACCCAGGTGCTGGCCGAGACCCGGCGTCCGGAGAGCGTCGTCGCCCTCGGCCGGCCGGTCACCCTCGCGCACTCCCCGGCCGTCCTCGCCGCGACCACCTCCCTGGAGGGCGTCGGGCGCACCGGCAGCACCGCGCAGCAACTGGTCGACGCCGCCCACGCGCAGGACGTGGTCGTCCGCAGCGCCGAACCGCACTCCTCGGACGCCGCCCTGGGCCAGCTGCTGCACCTGACGCCGGGCACCCGGGTCACCACCGACGCCGTGCCCCCTGCGGACGACCGGGCCCTGGCCTGTTCCGCCCGCACCTGGCTGGTCGAACGGCGGGGCACCCAACAGGCCCTCGTCATCGCCGAGTCCACCCTCGCCGGCCTCGTCACCCCGGCCCTGGAGTCCCGTCCCCCGTGCCTGGGCAACCAGTCCGACCCCTACACCGCCTACTACCCCGCCGACGTGCCACCCCTGGACCTCACCCTCGTACCGGTGACCTGGGAGACCGGCCGGGCCGACCGCGTCGTACGTGCCGAGGCGGTGCACCGGCTCGCCGTCTGGCTGCGCTCCGGTCCGGGGCAACGGGCGCTGGCCGCACAGGGCTTCCGCACGGACGTCACCGGGACGGCCGCGGCCGGCGGCACCCCGCTGGACAGCGCGATCTTCGTCGCCGACCCGCCGACGGGCGGCGCACCGCCCACCAGGAGGGCCATCGATGCCGCCCTGCGCGACCACGGCGAGGCCGCGGGCACCCGGCGCGACGTCCTCTTCGCCGTCGACGTCTCCAGCTCCTCCTACTCCGGGGCGAACGTCTCCGTCGTGCGCTCCGTCCTGGCCCGCGCGTCCGGCTACCGGTACGGCATCGCCGCGGTGCCCGGCCGCACCCTGCTGGCGCCGGGGCCGAACGACGCGGCCGCGCGGGACGCCGCGATCCGCGCGCTGGCACCGGTCGAGCGGGACGCCCCCGTGGCCGCCGCCCTGCGCCGGTGGTCCCGCGCCCTCGCCGGCTCCCCTGGCGCCCTGATCGTCCTCATCACCGACGACGAGGACAGCGCCCGGGCGGAGCCGCCGGACGTGGACGTCCCCGTACTGGTGGTCTCCCTGGAGAGCTACGGCTGCTCGCTGCGCTTCAACAAGGCGGTGACGGAGGGCGGCGGCGCCTGCCTGGCGGCCACGCAGGACCTTCCGGACCGGGTCGCGGAGACGATCACCCGCCTCACCTCGGGAGGGTCATGACAGCCCCGGGCCCCAGGAGCACGGGCGGCACCCTCCCGCCCGCGCGCTCCGTCCGCCGCCGGCGCCGCGCCCTGGGCGTCCTGCTCCTGCTGGCCGCCGCGGCCTGCAGCGGCCCCGCCGCGGCGCCGGGCCCGGCACCCGACCGCTCCCGGCCGCTGATCGTCGCCAGCGACGCCGACCTCACCGCCGGCGGGCAGCCCGGCGTCCGCCGTGCCCTGATCGACGCGTGGAACCGGCGCAACCCGGACCGGCCCGCCCGGCTCGTCGAGCTCCCCTCTGCCTCCGACGAGCAGCGCAGCGAGCTGATCGGCGCCTTCCAGTCCGGCACCGCCGCGTACGACGTGGTCAACCTCGACATCAGCTGGATCCCCGAGTTCGCCGACAGCGGGCTGCTGCGCCCGCTCGACCCCGCCCTCGTCGACGGGGACTTCCTGCCCCAGGCCGCGGACGCGGGCCGCTGGAAGGGCCGCACGTACGCGGTGCCCTTCAACACCGACGTCGGCCTGCTCTACTACCGCACCGACGACCTCGCCAAGGCCGGGCGCCGCCCCGCCGACCTGCGCGGCTACGCCAAGATCAGCGACCTGCTCGCCGACGTCCGCCCGCTCGGCCACCCCGCCTACACCACCCAGCTGCGCGCGTACGAGGGGCTGACGGTCAACACCCTGGAAGCCTTCTGGACCGCGGGCGTCGAACTCGTCGACGGCGACGGCCGCTACATCGGCACCGAGGACGGGCTGCGCGAGGGCCTGGACGAGCTCGGCCGGCTGGGTGCCGCCAACAACCTCAACCCGGAGTCCCTGGAGGCCGACGAGTCCGTCACGCTCGCGCAGTTCACCGAGGGTCAGAGCGTGCTGATGCGCAACTGGCCCTACGCCTACAACCGGCTCGACGCCGCCCTCGCCCCCGGTGTCCGCTTCGGTGTGGCCCGGCTCCCCGGCGTCGCCGCCCTCGGCGGTCAGAGCCTGGGGGTGGCGGCGACCAGCGACCGCCCGGACGACGCCGCGGACCTGATCCGCTTCCTGACCGGACGCGGCGCCCAACATGCCCTGCTCGGGGCGGGTTTCGCCCCCGCGCGGCGGTCTGCATACGGAGCCGGGGATGTCAACTGTGACGATCCTCACGACCCCCGTGCGTGGTTCCACGACCGTCCCGCGGGGCGCGGCTCGGAGCCCTCGCCCTCGCCGTCCGTCGCGACCCCCGGTTACACGACCCTGTTGTGGTGCGCGCTGCAGGCCGCCAGGGCCCGTCCGGCGACCGCGCACTACGTCACGTTCACCCGGGTCCTGCAGCGTGAAGTGCACGGAATGCTCGCGGCGCACCGCAGCGCCGACGCCACGGCGGAGCGTCTGGGCGGCCGTCTGGGGCGCGCGCTCGGCGGCCGGGGTCCGGGGTGACCATCACTCCTCGTGAGCGCGGCACTCCCTTCCGCATAACGACTGATGCACACTCACATTTCCCGTAGGTCACGGCAGTCACGGCCCAATGTCCGTGTATGTCCTGTCCATCCCCATAGATTCCCGTCATGAACTCGCTTGAGTGGCTTGGAATTGGCGGGCGCCTCTATTAACGTTCGATAACGCAGCGCGGTCATCCCGCCGCCGACAGGGCGGCGCCGTGCGCTTGCCGAATCCCGTCCGCGGGAACCGGGGAACCACTTCCTGGGGTGAATCGGGGGCCCTCCGCGGTCCTCGTAGGAGACCTTCCTGCTCCGAACCCGTCAGCTAACCCGGTAGGCGAGAAGGAAGGAAAGGAGCGCGCCCGCGTGGCGTCGAACGAGCCTGCCCTGATACCCGGACAGCAACAGGGGTCCGCAACCGCGTACTCCGAGTGGGACACCGCCGAGTGGAACATCGCCGCCGGCTGGAATCCCCCGGCAGCCGAGCAGGCACCGCCGACGAAGAACGCGATCGACGGCTGGGACACCGGCCAGTGGAACATGGCCGCCGGCTGGTTCGACGCGGCAGCCACCGAGGCGACGACCTCCCACGACACCCCGTCCGCGGGCTACGAGGCCGAGGGGTACGAGGCGCCCGAGGCCGCTCCCCCCGCCCCCGCCCAGCCGCTCCCCGAGCACATCGAGGCCTTCGACGGCACGGGGGACTTCGAGGACCCCGACACCTTCGAGAGCGCGCCCTACGAGGGCCCGCAGGCCGAGCCGTGGAACCCCACCGAGGAGTCCGCCGGCCCCCGTCGCGCCCGGCACCGCGTCGCCAAGCAGCGCTCCATGGGCCGCGGTTCGGCCGTCTTCGGGGTCGCGGCCGTGGCCGTGCTGGGCGTCGGAGGGGTCGCCACCGCGGAGGGCAAGAACCCGCTCCCCGTCTCCTTGCCCGAGGTGTCCCACCTGCCCGGCATCGGAGCCCTCGTCGGCGACGACAGCGCCCCCGAGGCCAAGCAGGTCGCCGAGGCCCTCAGCCCCGACGCGGGTGAGGCCCTGCGCAACCGCATCCTCGACCAGGCCCAGCAGCAGCGGAACGCCGCCGACCGGTCCGCCAGGAACGCCGCACAGCAGGAAGCGGTGGCCAAGGCCGCCAAGTCCGCGGCGGCGGAGCGGGTCCGCGCCGAGGCCGCCGCCAAGAAGAAGGCCGTGGCGGAGGCCGCGAAGAAGCTCGAGGCCGCCCGCCTGGCCGAGCTCGCCAAGAGCTTCGTCAAGCCGGTCACCTCGTACACGCTGACCGCCGGTTTCGGCGAGTCCAGCTCGCTGTGGGCCAACACCCACACCGGCCAGGACTTCGCCGCCCCGACCGGCACCCCGGTCAAGGCCATCCACAGCGGCACCATCACCGAGGCCGGCTGGGCCGGTTCGTACGGCTACCGCATCATCCTGACCCTCGACGACGGCACCGAGCTCTGGTACTGCCACCTCTCCTCGATGATCGTCACCTCCGGCAAGGTCAACACCGGTGACACCATCGGCCGGGTCGGCGCCACGGGCAACGTCACCGGCCCGCACCTGCACCTCGAGGTGCGCCCCGGTGGCGGCGACCCGATCGGCCCGATGGGCTGGCTGCGCAGCAAGGGCCTGTCCGTCTGAGCGACCGGCCCCACGGACTCCGGCGGTCCTGGTGACACCCCCCGTCACCCAGGGCCGCCGGTCCGTTTCGCGGGACGCCTACGGGACGCCTACGGGACGCCTACGGGACGCCTGCGGACGCTTACGGGACGACGAAGTTGTAGAGCTCCGCGATCCTCGGCGGTCCGCTCGGTTCGGGGAAACCGGACTCCTTGGCGGCGGGCAACATGATCTCCATGAAGGCCTCGAGCGCCTGCGCGGACTGCCAGACGTTCACCAGCCGCAGACCCTCGTTGGTGATCACGGCGGCATGCGAGAGCAGCCCCGCGGGAGGATGCTCGGGCCCGAACCCCGCGCGGTGGTTCGCCTCCTCGTACTGCAGGGCCGTCACACCGGGGAACTCGACCTCCGCCAGGACCGGCATGGGGACCTCCCGCTTCCCACCGACACGCCTACGCCCCAATTTCCTCCGGCTGCACCCCGGCCGCAATCCGGCCGGGGCCCGGCGACGAGGCCGGCGAGGCTAGAGGGCCTCCAGCCGGACGTCCGCCGAGTCGCACGCCGCCGTCTCGTCGGAGTACACCTCGCACACCGGACGTCCGTCGGGGGTCATCGTGTGCTCGACCTCCCAGAGACTGATCTCCTCGCCGGTCTCGAGCAGGAAGGCGTGCTCGTACAGCGTCCAGCCGGCGACCCGGCCGGTGCCGATCCGCGTGTGCCGCCCGGTGACGTACGCGATGTCGTGACCCACGGCCGAACCCAGCCGGCTGCGCAGCTCCTCGCCCGGTACGTCCGTGTTCTCGGCCCGCCGGAGCACCCGCCACGCGTGCTCCGCGGAGTGGTCCGCCGTGTACTGCCGGGGCCCCGGCGTCAGGTCCATCGCCATCTGCGGCAGCCGCGCCAGCCAGTCCGCGGCCTCCGCCTCCAGCTCCTCCGGGGAGGGCTCGCCGAAGCGTGCGTCGATCGCGTGCTGGGCGGCGGCCAGCTCGTCCGGGTCGGAGTACACCTCGTACAGCGGTTCGTCGTCGCCCGGGCCGGTGTTGTGCTCGATCTCCCACAGCAGCTGCGTACTGCCGTCGGCCAGCAGGAACGTGTGCCGCAACGTCCTGCGGCTCAGCCTGCGCGGCGGGCCCTTGCGCTGGCGGAAGGACGCCAGCTCCGTGCAGCCCATCAGCGCGGTCGCCAGCCGCCCCAGCACGCGGTCGTCGACGTCGAAGGCGTTCTGCGCCCTGGCCAGCACCACCTCGACGTCCGCCGGACCCGCCCCACCTGGTCGCGCGTTCCCCATGCGGTCCTCCTGCTCACGGCATTCCCCGCGCACCATTGCGAGCACTCAGCGTAGTGGCATCGACGCTCTGCGCGTCGGGTCTCCCGGAAAAATGGTGCACCCCCACCCGTAGGAGGCGCGTAAAACGCGAAACGCACGCTCCCTGCTGCCACTATGCGCCCATGCGCGCACTCTTCGTAGGCCTCTGCACCCTCGATGTCATCACCCTCGTCGACCACGTCCCGGCCCCGAACGAGAAACTCACCGCCCGCACCCAGACCGTCGCCGCCGGCGGCCCCGCGACCGGCGCCGCCGCCACCTTCGCCCACCTCGGCGGCGAGGCCGTCCTGCTCACCGCCTTCGGCGGGCACGCCCTCGCCGGCGCCATCGACGCCGACCTCGCGGCCCTCGGCGTCGACGTCATCAACCTCACCGCGGACTCCCCCGAACCCCCCGCGGTCTCGACCATCCTGGTCACCGCCGCCACCGGCGACCGCGCCGTCGCCTCCACCAACGTGGCCTCAGGGACGTCCGTGTCCCCGCCCGGAGACCTCTCCGTCCTCGTCGGCGACGCCGACGTCGTGCTCGTCGACGCCCACCACCCCGCCCTCGCCGTC